>JASLBD010000483.1 GCA_030146745.1 Allosphingosinicella sp.
TCGTCGCGCACGAGCTCGCGCACAGCTGGTCGGGCAATCTCGTCACCAACGCCGTCTGGCCCGATTCCTGGCTCAACGAGGGCTTCACCTCCTATTTCGAGAACCGGATCATGGAGGCGCTCTACGGCCCCGGACGCGCCAGCCAGGAGGCCGCTTTGTCGTTCGCCGACATGGAAAGCGCCCTCACCGAGCTCGGCGCCACGGCGCCCGGGACGCGGCTTCACAATCCCGACGAGACCACCGAGGGCGGCGCCAGCGGCATTATCTACGACAAGGGCGCCTTGTTCCTGAGGACGATGGAACGGATCGTCGGCCGGGAGCGGTTCGACGCCTGGCTTCGCTCCTATTTCGACCGCCACGCCTTTCAGCCGATGACCTCGGCGCTCTTCCTCGCCGATCTTCGAGCCAATCTGATCAAGGGCGACAAGGCGCTCGAGCAGAAGCTGATGCTCGACGAATGGGTCTACAAGCCCGGCCTTCCCGCCAATGCCGTGCGCCCCGATCCGAAGACCTTCGCGCCCGTCGACCAGGCGCTGGCCGCCTTCAGCGGCGGCGGCGCGGCGCCGGCGGACCTGTGGGCGCGCTGGACGACGGCGGAGCGGCTTCGCTTCCTCAACGGGCTTCCGCGCGAGCTTCCCCAGCCGCGCCTCGCCGAGCTCGACCGGACGCTCCAGCTGACCGGAAGCCGTAATTCGGAAGTCCTCTTCGCCTGGCTCCAGCTCGCCCTCGCCAACCGCTACCAGCCCGCGGTGCCGGCCGCCGAGCGCCTCCTGATGTCGATGGGCCGGAGGAAGTTCGTCGCGCCCCTGTTCGAAACCCTGCTCAAGCAGGGCGAATGGGGCCGCCCGATCGCCGAGCGCATCTACGCCAAGGCACGGCCGACCTACCATTCGGTGACCACGGGCACGGTCGACAAGACGATGAAGGGCGGGGGCGGCTAGACCGCCGGCGCCCGGCCGGCACCCCACCGTTGCGGGCGAAGGGTGCCGGCGATTCGAACCTGTATCGGGCGATCCAGACGGTCACCCGGCGCCTTCCCGCATCTGGCCGGCGAACGTCCGCCAGTCCTCGTCGCCGAGATAATTGCTCGCCTTCACCGTACCGTCGGAATCGATGAAGATATAGGCGGGCGCAGCAAGGTGGGGATTGAGGGATGCGAGGCCCGGCTCGTCGAGGTCGGTAATCCGGTCGGACAGCGCCGTGCCTGCGATCAGGCCTGATATATCGCCCAGGCCGACGATCCGCAGCGTCACCCCTGCCCTCGCCATGCCCGGCAGCAGGTCCGCGAGTTCGGCGACCTTGCCGCGGCAGGCCGGGCAGCCCTCTGAAAGGAAGACGATGACGGCCGGCTGTCCCTCCAGATCGAGGCCCGCGGCGGCGGGTGGAACCGGAGTGCCGACCGGCACCGTCAAGGGACCCGGCGTCCTCGCTGCCGGGCGCAACGCCGCCGCCAGCTTCAGCGTCAGGAAGAGGTTGAGCGCGGTTGCCGCCGTTACGGCCAAGAGCACGAGGGCCGTGAGATTGCCGTCCATCCCGGGTGCTTACCGCGCCAGGGCGGCGATCTCGCCGAGGTTGGTCGAAACGAGAAGCAGGATGAGCGCGGTTCCGGCGAGAAGGGCCCACGCCATGACGTCCAGCCCCTGCACCTTCGGCGCCTGGACCAGATAGAAGAGGGCCGCGGCGATCAGCATCCCGTTGCGGACGAGATCATGGCCGGTGATCGGACCGCCCCGGCCGCCGAAGCAATTGCAGCTGATCCGGCGGCCCTTCCTCAACGCGACCGCGATCGCGATTCCGAACAGGGTGAACAGCAGCAGAGCGGCGGCCATGCCGGCGGCGGCCGGGCGTCCGCCGGCGAGCAGGAGCAAGGCGATACCCGCCTCGCCGGCGATCACGCCGGCGGCGGCTGCGCGGGTCGCTCGCGGGCCGAGGCGCGCCAGCGCGGCGACGGAGTCTTCGAAGCTCTCGCGCCGCAACGCCTTTCCGGCCGAGGCCGCGGCGAGCAGCAGCAGGACGTAGAGCCGGCAGATCTCGGCTGCGTAGGAGGCTGTGCTGTTCACTGGGTCTCCCCCGAAGCCCAATCGGGTCCGGGGGCCCCGGGTCGCCGGCGGCGCGCGGTCCAGCCTTGGACGGTCGCGATAAGGACGTCGGTCCAACCATCCTCCTCGCTGCGCCGCGCGCTCGGTCCGACGCTCCCGCGCAGCGCGCGCGCGATGGTCAGCGCCGGTGCCGCAATGGCCGCGTCCCACTGTACCGGCAGTCCGATCGCGGCGAGATCGGAGGGAGAGAGCGGGAAGCCGTGGGAGTGACGGCCGCGGATCAGCGCGGCGCCGACCGCCGCCCTGGCTTCGGCCGAGGAATCCGGCATTCCGAGCGCAAGCAGCTCGGCGCAGATCGCCTCGACCTCCAGCGTCGCCCGATAGAAGGCGGCGAGGGTCGTCGGGAAGATGCTCGCCGATAGGATCGACAAGGCGTTTGCGCCCGCCTCTTCACTCCCGATCCCGAACCAGCGCTCTGCCATCTCGCCGAACAGGCGGACGTCCTCCGCGGCGATCGCCCCCGGGCCGCCATCGCCCGAGGCGCCAGCCTGGAGCTGCGGATCGACGGGGCTGAACACCGCCACGGGTGCGGCGAGGATCTCGAGTCCCGCCACAGCGAGAAGGGTGCCGGCGGATTCGCACCGGTCGGGGATGAGGAAGGACAAGCGGCCGGCGAATTCGTGAAGGAGCATCGCGATCCGCCTTGCCGCCCCGATCTGCCCGCCTCGGCAGTAGAGGAGGACGTCGAGCCGGCCCGCCGGCGCCGGCGCGATGTCGCCCAGCCGCTCGTGGAGGAAGGGCAGCAGGTCGAGATCGAGGTTGGTCGCGGCAACGACCAGCACCCTGCTGCCCCGCGCCCGTTCGATCAACTCCAGATGGCGCCTCAGCTGCACCCGGCTCCCCCGCGGGCGCCGGCGATCAGGCAATCGGCCAGCGCACCGGTCATGTCGAGCTCCGGTACAAGCTCCTCGACGAACAGGAACTGCCCGCCCGGATTATTCTCGAGGAAGACATATTCTTCGTCGGGCGTAACGATGATGTCCATTGCGCCGAAGGTCAGGCCGTAGCTGTGGACGAAGGCTAGGCAGCGGCGCTCGATCTCGGGCGGCAGCGTCGCCGCCTCGTAGAGGATCTCGGCCGAAAAGTCGCGAAAGTCGATCCTCGTGCGCGGATCGTCCTGCGAGTGGATCCGGGCCGCGAACGCCTTGTCCCCGATCACCGTCACTCGAAGTTCGTGGCGCTTGGGAATATAATGCTGGAAGAAGCAGGGCAGCTCGGCGACCGCCTCGAGCATGTCCTCGTCCGCCGGGTCCACGAGGGTCGTTCCGAGGCCGCCGGCGATGCGCTCGTCCCGTTCCACGGCGTCGGCGGCGAGGAGGGGGTACGATAGGGCCTTGAACGCTAGACCGTGGCCGGCGCGCGCTCCGAACGCCTTTACCGCGGCGCTCCGGCTGGTGACCATGGAAGGCGGCACCGCGAAACCGAGGCGGGACGCACGCTGCAGCTGCTCCCCCTTCCACAGGGCGCCTCTCACCGCCAGCGGATGGCTCATCCAGTAGCAGTCGAGCGAGTGGATCAGGCTGAACAGGATGTGCTCGGCCTCGGCGGTAGCGTAGGCGCGCTCCTGCGTCCCGAGCTCCGAGGAGCGGAAGCCGAAATCGGCCGTCTTCCGTATCCACACAGCGCCGATCTCGGCGATGGAAAGGCGTTCGCCGCTTCCGATCCGCTCGAGCTCCCCCTCCCAGCGTCCGCCGGTGAATTCGAGGACGATCTCGAACTGGCCGGGAAAGGCATCGAGATCGAGGCGGAACGGCCGCCCGCCCCGCGCCGCGATGTTCGCCGCGACGATGTCGGCGTGGAGATCGTCGGCGTTGCTGAGGATCAGTATCCGTTCGGGCATGGCAGGTGCCCGCGCAGGGCGCGAGAGCGGATCAAAGCCACTGCCGGGAGTAAAGGCCCCCCGGCAACGTCCGGAGGGCCCCTCATAGCTCTGCTGGTCAGCACCACATGCCGTTGTCGCGTCCGCGGTACTGGCCCCAGGCATCGTAGTCACTTCGGGCGTGGGGTTCGGTGCAGCCCATCGCCGAAATTTCAGACCGCGCCTTCCACTTGGCGCCGTTCCGGTTTTCGGTCTTCTCTGCGAGTTTGAAAGCGAAGGTTTTCTTCTCGAAGCCCATGTTGAAGATCCTTCTTTCCACGGGAGTTACAGCAGAATCGAATCTGCCGTGGCGACATTATTGACACCGCGGTCCCGATGGCATTTACAGCCACCTTATTCAAGCACTATTGGCATGATATGGCTGATGCAAGTATAGTATTGCAACTTAGCGAGCGTCTATGCTGCAGTGCAACATCATGTGACTTGCGATTCAGAGCCGTGACTCGGCCATCCGGGCTGTCGGCAAGTTGAACGGTTCGGCTCATTCGGTGCCGGCCGCCGACGCTGTTCATTCTCATTTGCAGCTTGCCCGCCGGCTGCTCGGCCTGTTCTGGCCGCGGGGCGAGCCGGCGCTGAAGCTGCGCCTGGTAGTGGCGCTATCATTGATCGCTGTTGCCAAGCTCTTCGCCGTGGCGGCGCCCTTCCTTTACAAGAAGGTGGTCGACGCAGTGTCGATGGACGCCGTCATCGTCGTTCCGGTGGCCCTGATCCTCGCTTACGGTCTCGCGCAGGTCGGTGCGCAGGCCGCCGGGCACCTGCGCCAGCTCGTCTTCGTCGACGTGGCTCAACGCGCGATCCGGCTGACCGCGCTCCAGGTCTTCCGCCACCTCCACGATTTGTCGCTCCGCTTCCACCTCGACCGCCAGACGGGCGGGCTGTCGCGTGTGGTCGAGCGGGGTACCTATGCAATGGAGTTTCTGGTCGAGCTGTTCCTCTTCAACCTGCTGCCGACGTTGATCGAGCTGGTCCTCGTCGCTCTCATCCTGTGGAGCTTCTACAGCGCGGATTTCGCCCTGACCGCGCTCGCAACGATCATGCTCTACGCCGTGCTGACGGTGGCGCTGACCCAAATGCGGGTGCGGATGCACCGCGAGATGAACCGGCGCGACGTCGCGGCGAGCACGCGCGCCATAGACAGTCTTCTGAATTACGAGACGGTAAAATATTTCGCCGCGGAGGATTACGAGGCCGGGCGCTACAACGAGGCGCGCAGGAGCTTCGAGACAGCCGCCGTGCGAAGCCAGCGCGTCCAGTCGGTGCTCGCGATCGGGCAGGCGGCGATCGTGGCCGCCGGGTCTATCGCAGTCCTCCTAATGGCCGGCAGAGGCGTCGCGGCGGGGACGATGACGGTCGGAGACCTGGTGCTGGTCAACGCCTATCTGCTCCAGCTCTACATCCCGGTGAGCATGCTGGGCACCGTCTACGGCAGCGTTCGCCAGTCGGTGGCCGACGTGGAGTCGATGATGGCCTTGCTCGGCCAGCGCTCGGAGGTCGAGGACCGCCCCGGAGCTCCGGCGTTGCGCGCTGAGCGCGGGCATGTCCGCTTCGACGCCGTGTCCTTCGCCTACGATCCTCGGCGGCCCGTCCTCGACGGTGTCTCGTTCGAAATCCCGCCGGGCCGAACGGTGGCGGTCGTCGGGATGAGCGGAGCGGGCAAGTCCACCCTCACCCGCCTGCTTTTCCGGTTCTACGACGTGACCGGCGGAGCCGTGTCGATCGACGGCCAGGATGTGCGCGACGTGAGCCAGCTCAGCCTGCGGCGGGCGGTCGGGATCGTCCCGCAGGACACGGTGCTTTTCAACGAGAGCGTCTACTACAATATCGCCTATGCGCGTCCCGAAGCCAGCCGCGCCGACGTCGAGGAGGCGGCGCGGCTCGCCCGCATCCACGACTTCGTGGAGTCGCTGCCCGACGGCTACGAAACGAGGGTGGGCGAGCGCGGGCTCAAGCTGTCGGGCGGCGAGAAGCAGAGGGTGGCGATCGCCCGGCTGATCCTCAAGCAGCCGACCGTGCTGATCTTCGACGAGGCGACGAGCGCCCTCGACAGCAGGACCGAGGGCGAGATCCAGGCGAGCGTGAGGGCGGTTTCCGCCGGCCGTTCGGCCCTCGTCATCGCGCATCGGCTGTCTACGGTGATCGACGCCGACGAGATCCTCGTCCTCGCCGCCGGCCGGATCGTGGAGCGCGGAAGCCATTCGGCCCTGCTCGCCGAGGACGGGGCCTATGCCGCGATGTGGCGTCGGCAGCTTCGCCGGCGGGAGGAGCCGCCTGCGCCGGTGAGCCCATGATCCGCCCCGCGCCCTCTTTCGCCTCGGCGGCGACAAGGTGCTGAGGTGACGCCACGCTCCGCAGGGGGAATGGGGCCGGCCCAATCCATTCCTACGGCATTGGATTCCCGCCGTCGCGGGAATGACGGGATGTCAGTAGGGAAACATCGCGTAGCCCCGGTCGCGGACCGCGGCGACATGCTCCGAATATTCGGCATGGCATTGGTCGCCCGGGCGGATCAGCCCGAACTCCGTTCCCGGCCTCCGGCTCATCGGCAGAAGGGCGATCGGGGTCGTCGCCGGGATCAGCTGCGCGCCGCTGCCCGCGGCGAGCGTCGTGAGGATTCCGTTGAGGCAGCCCGCCCGCGTCGGCCGGCCGAGGATCGCGACCCTGAACTGGCCCTCGACGTTCGTCACCAGATAGATGTGCCCCGACAGATGCGGGAAGGAGACGAAGCCGTGCTGCTCGAACTCGCGGTCGAGCCTCGAGCTTTCGCTGAACGAGAGGCAGCGCGTCGTGTCGTCCCATTCGATCAGGGTCCGGTAGGCGAAGATCGAGCCCGACTCGCTGAACGAGCGGCGCAGGGTCAGATATTCACCTTCCAGCCAATGGACCGCCGCTCGCGAATAGGCGCCCATCTCCTCGGGCGCCAGGCCGGTGTCGGCCGGGCCGCGGTCGGGCGCCTTGCTGGCCCTGAGCGCGACTCCGAGCGCCCCTTCCAGTCGAACGACCGTCGCCAGCGTGAACGGGCGCTGGCCCGAAAGCGCCTTTTCGAGAGTCGACAGGCTCACCTTCGCTTCGTCCGCCAGCCACTGGCGCGACAGCCGGCGGCGCGCCAGCTCCTCGCGGATCCGAAGGGCGGTCGCGCTGCTCTCCTCGTTGCTCTGACTGCCCAGCACCCGCTGTCTCCCTTTGCGTCGCTTTGCGCACATTTTAGCACTTTTCGTCAACTCCCTGCCCATCCCGGCAGCCGGTCAAGCAGGATGCGGCAGACCTTTGTCCGACAATAAGGTGGCGGCGAATCGGGGGTCTGCTATCGGGAGAGGGCGGAAGGGCACGCATCAGACGCTCCCTCGCGATGAAGGGAAATTGAGATGGTTCGGGCAGCTCTGTCAGTCGATGAAAGCCGGGCACGGCCGTTCGGCTTCGTGAAGCCCCCCAAGCTTGGGGACCGCGTCGGCGTTTCGCGCCGCGGCACCCCGGTCTGGGCGACCATCACCGGCCTCAGCATCCAGAACGGTCCCGACGGCCGCGGCACCCTCCTCGTCATGGCGCGGAGCGCCTGAGCATTTAGTCGACGCGCCCTCCGGCTTATCCCCAGCAAGACATAAATCCTCCCCGGATTTTCCGCGGGAGGGGGACCATGCGAAGCATGGTGGAGGGGTTCTTCGAGCCCCCAGGAACCCCTCCACCGCGCTTCGCGCGGTCCCCCTTTCCCGGCAAAGCCCGGGGAGGAATTTTTTCAACTGCCCTCCGCATCCCCCAACCCGCCGAAAATATGGTGGATAAGTCATTTACCGTCTTGGCTCGGGATTCGAGTTGAGGCACTATGGCTAGTGGCGCTGCCATGGGGGCGACGCAAGAGATTGTAGGCGGCCGCTGCTCTTCCTATATTGGGAGGAGGCGGAACCGGCTTGCCCTGTGGATATCGGGGGCAAGTCGAAATGAAGCGCCCTCGCCCCCTTAAAAGCGCTTAAGGTGGAGTTAAATCCGCTGGAACGAAAATAGTACAAGGGGTAGGATGATGGACCTTTCCGGAAGCAGCGACACTGGAGCGAGCGACGTGGCCACCGTCTCCGATTCGTCCGGAGCGAAAGCGGGCGCCGCCGGCGCGGGCCCGAAAATCTACCCGCTCGACGTCGATCACAGCCGCGATGCGCTGCTCACCGATTTCGGCAAGGAGACTCTGAAGGATCGCTATCTGCTGCCCGGCGAGACCTATCAGGACCTGTTCGTCCGGGTCGCCTCGGCTTATGCCGACGATGCCGAGCACGCCCAGCGCGTCTACGATTACATCTCGAAATTGTGGTTCATGCCGGCGACCCCGGTCCTGTCGAACGGCGGCACCGGCCGCGGCCTTCCGATCAGCTGCTATCTGAACTCGGTCCCCGACAGCCTCGAGGGCATCGTCGACACCTGGAACGAGAATGTCTGGCTGGCCGCGCGCGGCGGCGGCATCGGCACCTATTGGGGCGCGGTGCGCGGCATCGGCGAGCCGGTCGGCCTCAACGGCAAGACCAGCGGCATCATCCCGTTCGTGCGGGTGATGGACAGCCTGACCCTGGCGATCAGCCAGGGCTCGCTCCGGCGCGGCTCGGCGGCCTGCTATCTCGACATCTCGCATCCCGAGATCGAGGAGTTCCTCGAGATCCGCAAGCCGTCCGGCGACTTCAACCGCAAGGCGCTGAACCTCCACCACGGAGTGCTCGTCACCGACGATTTCATGGAAGCGGTGCGCGACGGCGCGGAATGGACCCTGAAGAGCCCGAAGGACGGCTCGGAGCGCGCCACGGTCGACGCCCGCTCGCTGTTCCAGAAGCTGGTCGAGACCCGCCTCGCGACGGGCGAGCCCTACATCATCTTCATCGACCAGGTGAACCGGTCGATGCCCAAGCATCACCGCGACCTCGGCCTCAAGGTCTCGACCTCCAACCTCTGCTCGGAGATCACTCTGCCCACCGGCCGCGACCATCTGGGC
>JASLBD010000015.1 GCA_030146745.1 Allosphingosinicella sp.
AACGTCAAGGCGGTGGTCCACGGCCACGCCCATCGCGGCGCCTATTCGGGCCACACGCCGGGCGGAGTGCCCGTCTTCAACTGCGCCCAGTTCGTCGTCGAGCCCGCGTTCGGGCGCCCTTACGCGCTGCTTGAGATCTAAGCCGTCATCCCGGACTTGATCCGGGATCCATGAACTCGACAATCGCCGGAAGGGGCGCGGCTGGATCGCCTCGTTCTCCAGGAACGGTGTTCATGGATCCCGACCTTCGTCGGGATGACGCTGGAATCCCCCGGAAACTCCAGAAGCTGATTGAGTACGGACCCTAGCGGGTCCTCACCGCTCCCTGCGGCGCCGCGATCGGCGCGCGCGGCTCCAGCAAGGCCGCGCTTTCCAGCCGGTCGAGCGCCCGGTGGGCGGCGACGTAGCGGCGGGCGTTGGCGATCCAGGAGGCGGCGCGCTCGTGGCCGGGAAGCCTGAGCACTTCGAGCAGCGCCACCTCGACCTGCCCGGCCTCGAGGCTCTGGCCGGCGCGGCGCAGGCGCTCGGCCGGCTGGGTCGACGGCGTGTTCTCGCGCCTTATCGTGACGAGGCTTGCCAGCTCGGTCCTGAACGCCTCCCACCAGCCCTGTTCCTGGCCGCCGCCGGAGAGGTGGGGCGCGACCTCCTGGAACTGCTTCTGAAGGCTCTGAACCGTGACCGGCTGGCGCGCGACGGTGAGCACGGTCGCCACCGCCTGCGGCTCGGTCGCCGCGAAACGCTGCCTCAGCAGGGTTTCGATATAGCCGAGCGCCACCCCGCGATCGATCGCCCGCCTGGCGGCGAAGGCGACGAGCAGGCCTTCCGCCCGGTCGGCATTGCCGACCGCGGTGCGCGACTGGAGGTCGAGCAGGGCCAGCCTTTCCTCGAGCCGGTTGACCCGTCGGGTCGTCTCCGGGTCGATCACCAGCCGTCCGCTGGCAGGGGGCTGGACCTGGGGTTCGGCGACCGGTTCGCGCTCCATCGTCATCGGTTGCGGCGCCGGCTCGACCACGGGCGGCGGCGGCGCGGGAGCGACTCCGAGGAACGTCGCGGCCGTGCCCCAATTGGCCAGCAGCCAGCCCATCGCCGCAAGCCCCGCCAGGAATGCGGCCAGCGGCGGCGCCAGGAAGGTCCAGAGCGGCCGCTTCGGTTTCGCCGTCACCCGTCCCGGCTCATATTCCATTGCGGTCCCTCACCACGTCGAAGCCATGATTGCACAGCTTTGTCGCAAGCTCCAGCAAGGCTTGGTCGCGCGGCGCCCCCGCGACCGCCTTTGCGGCCCATCCCTCGCCCGCCGCGGCGGCCGCGCCCGGGCTGATCGCCGCGATCGCGACAAGGCTCCTGTCGTTCGTCAGCTCGGCGAACCGGGCTCCGGCGCGGGCGGAATGGATCATCGCCACCGCCGGCCCCTCGAACCGCCCGTGCGGCACCGGCTCGGCCGAATAGACGATCCGCCGGTCGATGGCGACGCCCGCCGCTTCCACCGCCAGATGCTCGCGGCCGCACGGATGAACCGCTTTCTTCACCCCCGCCGCCGCCATCATCGCGGCGGCGGCCGCTCCGTCGCACGGTCCGGTTCGAACCTCGTCGAAGCCCGCCGAGCGGGCCGCCGCCGCCGTGCTTTCGCCGACCGCGAAGCAGGGCAAGGCCGTGAGGCCCGCCGGAGCGTGGCGCGCCCCGTTGGCGCTGGTCAGGAGCACCGCCTCGTAAAGTCCCGCTTCCACCGGCGGTCCGGCCACCGCCTTAATCGCGAAGAGCGGGACGACGACCGGTTCGAGGCCCATCGCCCGGGCCCGTTCGGCGGTCTCGGAAGCTCCCGGCTCCGGCCGCAGGACCAGCAGCTTCACGGCGCGAACAGCGCCCGAAGCCTGGAGGGCGCCCGATCCAGCAACTCGCGCGCGAGCGCGAGCGGCACCTCGTCGTCGCCGCTCCGGAACCGGCGGTCGCACCGCTGCACTTCGGCCCCGTCCTCGGTCATGATCTCGGCGCGCAGATGGATCTGGTCGTCCTCCAGAGTCGCAAGCGCTGCCACCGGCGAACGGCAGCTGCCGCCCAGTCCCTCCAGCAGCCGCCGCTCCGCCGCGACGCAGGCATGGGTGGGGCGGTGGTCGATCGCGGCGACCAGGGCTCGCACCCGCCGGTCTGCGCTCCGAACCTCGACTCCGATTGCCCCCTGCGCCGGAGCCGGCAGGAAATCGTCGAGGAGGACGCCGCACTCCGATCGGTTGAGCCGGTCGAGCCCTGCGGCGGCAAGCAGTGTCGCGTCCACTTCGCCCATCTGGATCTTGCGCAGCCGGGTCTCGACGTTGCCGCGGAAGGGGACGATGACCAGGTCCGGCCGCCGGGCCAGCAATTGCGCCGCCCGCCTGGGCGACGAAGTCCCCACCCGAGCGCCTTCGGGAAGGGCAGCGAGGCTCGGCGCTCCGATCAGACGGTCGCACACGTCCGCCCGCTCCAGCATGGCGGCGAGCGCGAGCTCGGGCGGCCGGATCGTCTCCACGTCCTTCATCGAATGGACGGCGAGGTCGATCCGGCCTTCCAGCAAAGCCGAGTCCAGCTCCTTGGTCCAAAGAGCCTTGCCGCCCATTTCCGAAAGCGGTCGGTCGCGAAGCTGGTCGCCGCTGGTCGCGATCGGCTCGATCTCGATCAGCTCCGGCCCCCAGCCATGGGCGTCGCGCAAGGCCGTCGCCACCAGCCGCGCCTGGACGAGCGCGAGCGGCGATCCGCGGGTTCCGAGGCGAAGGACCGACTGCATGCGCCGCTTGTGCTAGCGGGTACGAGGGTGGCAGGGAAGCGGGCATGAGCCTCATCCTCGGCATTGAATCGAGCTGCGACGAGACCGCGGCGGCTCTGGTGACCTCCGACCGCCAGATACTCGCCCATTGCCTGGCGGGTCAGGAGAGCGCCCACAGCCCCTTCGGCGGAGTCGTGCCCGAGATCGCGGCGAGGGCCCATGTCGAGATCCTGCCCGGGCTGATCGAGCAGGCGCTGGCGGAAAGCGGAGTCGCTCTCGCCGACGTCGATGCCATCGCCGCGACCGCCGGGCCCGGCCTGGTCGGCGGAGTCATGGTCGGCCTCGTCGCCGCCAAGGGGCTGGCCCTGGCGGCCGGGAGGCCGCTCGTCGCCGTCAACCATCTCGAAGGCCATGCCTTGTCGCCGATGCTGAGCGATCCGGCCCTCGCTTTCCCCTATCTGCTCCTCCTCGTCTCCGGAGGCCATTGCCAGCTCCTCCATGTCGAGGGCCTCGGCCGCTACCGGCGGCTTGCCACCACCATCGACGACGCGGCCGGCGAGGCGTTCGACAAGACGGCCAAATTGCTCGGCCTCGGCTTTCCCGGCGGTCCGGCGGTCGAAAAAGCGGCGCTGGCCGGCGATCCCGCGGCCGTGCCGCTGCCGAGGCCGCTGTTGGGTTCGGCCGAGCCGCATTTCTCGTTCGCGGGCCTCAAGAGCGCCGTCCTTCGCGCCCGGGACAGCGGCCGTTACGCGAGTGGGGACATCGCCGCCTCCTTCCAGCAGGCCGTCGTCGACAGCCTCGTCGACCGCACCCGGCGGGCGCTCGAGCGCGTGCCCGAGGCGACGGCGCTGGTCCTTGCCGGAGGCGTCGCCGCCAACGAACGAATACGCTCGGCCCTGACCCGGCTCGCCGACGCGCACGGCCTGCCCTTCGTCGCCCCGCCGCTCTGGCTGTGCACCGACAATGCGGCGATGATCGCCTGGGCCGGCGCGCTTCGCTTCGACGCGGGACTCACCGACCCGCTCGACGCCCCCGCCCGGGCCCGCTGGCCGCTCGATCCGGAGGCGGAAAAGGTCCGCGGCGCCGGGGTGAAGGCGTGAGGATCGGGATCCTCGGCGGCGGCGCCTGGGGCACGGCGCTCGCGCAGGTGGCGGCGGGCGGCGGCGAGACCCTCTTGTGGGCGCTCGAGCCGGAAGTGGTCGAGAGCGTCAATGGCGAGCATGAGAATCGCCTCTTCCTCGCCGGCGTTCCGCTCGATCCGGCGATCCGGGCGACCGGCGACCTCGAGTCGCTCGCCGGCTGCGAGGCCCTGCTCGTCGTCACTCCGGCGCAGCACATGCGCAAGGTCCTCGCCGCCCTGCCGGCCCTCCAAATCCCGCTCATCCTCTGCGCCAAGGGCATGGAGGAATCGAGCATGGCGCTGATGCACGAGGTCGCGCGCCAGGCGCAGCCGAAGGCGCCGATCGCCGTCCTTTCCGGCCCCACCTTCGCCCACGAGGTCGCCGCCGGCCTCCCCGCCGCCGTCACCCTCGCCGTCGGGGACCCGGCGCTGGGCGAGCGGCTGCGCGCGCGGATCGCCCGCCCCTGGTTCCGGCCCTATCTGTCGGACGACGTGATCGGCGCGGAGATAGGCGGAGCGGTCAAGAACGTGCTGGCCATCGCCTGCGGCGTGGTCGAGGGACGCCGCCTCGGCCTGAACGCCCGCTCCGCCCTGATCTCGCGAGGCTTCGCGGAAATGACCCGCTTCGGCCTCGCCCGCGGCGCCCGCGCCGAAACCCTCGCCGGCCTCTCCGGCCTCGGCGACCTCGTCCTCACCTGCTCCTCGACGAGCTCGCGCAACTTCAGCCTAGGCAAGGGCCTTGGCGAAGGCGGCCGGGCGGAGGCGCTGCTCGCCGACCGGCGCACGGTGGCGGAAGGCGCCCATACCGCGCCGGTTCTGGCGCGGGCGGCGCGGGAGGCGGGGGTGGACATGCCGATCGTCTCCGCGGTCTGCGCGCTGCTCGCGGGCGAGGCGAGCGTCGACGAAGTGGTGGAGCGCCTCCTAGCCAGGCCGCTGCGGTCGGAAGGGGTTTGAAGGGCAGTGAAATCGTCACCCCGGACTTGATCCGGGGTCCACCTTCTTCCGGACGCGTAGGCAAAGAGAAGATGGATGCCGGATCAAGTCCGGCATGACGAATCGTCAGAAATCCCAGCAGATGCCCTTCTTCTCCCAGTCGCCGTAGCGCGTCGGCTCCTCGCCCTTGGGCCCGCCATGCTCCTCGCCCCCGGCGGCGGGCCCCGGCTCCGGCACCGGCGGGCTCGGCGACAGGTGGGCCGGCGGCTTCACATGCCCGGGACGCCGCCCGGGCCCGGCGATTGAAGATGGCTCGCTCATCCCCCACATTTCGGATGACGGAGGCCCGGACGCAAGGATGAACCATTTTCGAACCCTGATGCTGCTCGCGGCGATGACCGCCTTGTTCATGGGCCTGGGCTTCACCCTCGGCGGCCCGCGCGGCGCGTTCGTCGCGCTGATCGTCGCGGCCGGGATGAACCTCGTCACTTACTGGAATGCCGACAAGATCGTCCTCTCCATGCACGATGCGAAGGAGGTGACGGTCAGGGATTGCCCGCAACTGGTCGGAATCGTCCATGATCTCGCCGCCCGCGCGGGTCTTCCCAACCCGAGGGTCTATCTCGTCGATTCCCCCCATCCCAACGCCTTCGCCACCGGCCGCGACCCGGCCCATGCCGCCGTCGCCGCGACCACCGGCCTGCTCGGCCTCCTCACCAAGGAGGAAGTCGCCGCGGTGATGGCGCACGAGCTCGGCCACGTCCGCAACCGCGACACCCTCGTCATGACGATGACCGCCACTATCGCCGGCGCCATCTCGATGCTCGCCAATTTCGGCTTCTTCTTCCGCGGCGACGGCGCTCGGGCCAACCCGCTGGCGATGATCGCGGCGGTCCTGCTCGCCCCCTTCGCGGCGATGCTGGTCCAGCTCGCGATCAGCCGCACCCGCGAATATGGCGCCGACCGCGCCGCGGCCGAGATTTGCGGCGATCCCCGCGCCCTCGCCTCGGCGCTGGCCAAGCTTCACCAGGGCGCCGCGCGGATCCCGAGCCCGGTCGCGATGCGCAACCCCGCGGCGGCGTCGCTCTACATCGTGCCGTCGGGCACCGGCCGCGACAGCCTCTTCTCGACCCATCCCGATACCGGCAACCGGATCGCCGCCCTGCAGGCCATGGCCGGCGAGTTCGCGCCGCCGCCGGCCTCGACCGCAATTCCCCGCACCCGCCGGACCGGAGCCAGCAGCGCTCTCGACCCCCTGGGCCGGCGCCCCAGGTGAACCG
>JASLBD010000034.1 GCA_030146745.1 Allosphingosinicella sp.
CATTCGATGGGCGGCACGGTGGCGATGCTGGTGGCCTCGCGCCACCCCAGCCTCCCCGGCAAGGTGATGGTCGTCGACATGCTGCCCCAGCCCGCGGGAATCCTCGGCGGCGACGCGGCCGGGGTCCGCGGCCTCGCCGACAGCCTTCGCGGCCTCAGCGCCTCGCCGGGCGGGCGGCGGCTGGTCGAATCGGCGATCCGGCTGTTCGGCAATCCCGAAGGCGGCGCCGACCCGGACGTCACCGCCCGGGCGACCCACGAGCTGGCCCTCATGGACCTCACCCCGCAGCTTCCCCGGATCGCGGCGCCGCTGACGGTGGTCTATGCCAGTCTCGACCCCACCCGGCGCGCCGCCGACGACAGCCGCTACCGGGCGGCCTACGCGCGTAAGCGCGGCGCGAACCTCGTCCGAGTGGACGATAGCGGCCACATGATCATGTACGACCAGCCGGCCCGGTTCAGGTCGGAGCTGAAGAGCTTCCTGGCGCAGTAGAATCATCCCTGCGCTGGAGGGGACAGTCACTTTTCCACCCGGCGGCGCCGGATTACACTGCCGTGCGGAAAAGTGACTGTCCCTAAGGCACTCTACGGCACCAGAACCGTATCCACCGCATCCGGAAGCAGTTCCGGATAGTCGAGCGTGTAGTGGAGGCCGCGGCTTTCCTGGCGGGTGAGGGCGGAGCGGACGATCAGCTCGGCGACCTCGACCAGGTTGCGAAGCTCGACCAGGTCGGCGGTCACCCGGAAGTGGCGGTAATAATCGTGGGTCTCCTGGCGGAGCAGGTTGATCCGGTTCAGGGCGCGCTCGAGCCGCTTGGTGGTGCGCACGATCCCGACATAATCCCACATGAAGCGGCGGATCTCGCGCCAATTGTGGTGGACGACGACCTCCTCGTCCGAATCGGTGACCCGGCTCTCGTCCCAGGGGCGGATCGCCGGCGGCGGCGGCAAATCGGCCCAGTTGCCGTTGATATGCTCGGCGGCGGCGACTCCGAAGACGAGGCATTCGAGCACCGAGTTGGAAGCGAGGCGGTTGGCGCCGTGGAGGCCGGACATGGTCACCTCGCCGGCGGCGTACAGCCCCTCGGCGTCGGTCCGGCCGTCGAGGCCGGTCATCACCCCGCCGCACGTATAATGGGCCGCCGGCACGACCGGGACCGGCTCGCGGGTGATGTCGATGCCGATGTCGGGCTCCGCCAGCCGCGCGGCGATGGTCGGGAAATGGGCGCGGACGAAGGCCGGGTCGCGGTGGCTGATGTCGAGATGGACGAAATCGAGGCCGAGGCGCTTGAGCTCATGGTCGATGGCCCGGGCGACGATGTCGCGCGGCGCCAGCTCCTCGCGCGGGTCGAAGCGCTTCATGAACCGGCGGCCAGTCGTGGGCAGCTTCAGCCTGCCGCCTTCGCCGCGCATCGCCTCGGTGATCAGGAAGTTCTTGACGTCAGGGTGGTAGAGGCAGGTCGGGTGGAACTGGTTGAACTCCATGTTCGCCACCCGGCACCCGGCCCGCCACGCCATGGCGATCCCGTCCCCGGTCGAGCCCCTCGGATTGGTCGAGTAGAGCCAGGCGCGGCTCGCCCCGCCGCTGGCGAGGATGGTGGCCCGGCCGGTGAACAGCTCGACCCGCCCGGAATCCCGGTTGAGCGCATAGACTCCGCGCACTCTTCCGTCCCCATCGCCGGAGACGGTGTGGCGGCCGGCGACGAGATCGACGGCGACCCGGTTCGGGATCAGGCTGATATTGGGATGGCGCGCGGCCGCCGTTTCCATCGCCTGCTGGACCGCCCAGCCTGTCGCGTCGGCGACGTGGACTATCCTGCGGTGGCTGTGGCCGCCTTCGCGGGTCAGGTGCCAGCCCGCCTCCTCGCCCTTGTTGAAGGGAACGCCGAGCGCCGCCAGCCGCTCGATCGCGGCGGGGGCGCTCTCGACGACGAACTCGACCGTCTCGCGCCGGTTGAGGCCGGCGCCGGCGACGATCGTGTCCTCGATGTGGCTCTCGAACGTATCGCCCGCCTCGAGCACCGCGGCGATCCCGCCCTGGGCCCAGGCGGTGGAGCCGGAGGAGAGGTCGCCTTTGGCGAGGACGGCTACCTTGAGCCCGGGCTCGAGGGTGAGCGCGGCCGAAAGGCCGGCGGCGCCGGAGCCGATGATCACGACGTCGAAGGCGTGGGTTGTGTCGCTCACCGGACAGGCGCCCTCGACCGTTCGGCGGAAAGAACGGCAAGTCCGTCGACAGGCTCAGGACGAACGGGGTCCTTCATCCGCGCCCCGTCAGCGCGAAGCATCGGATGCCCGGGTGAGATTGAGGAACACGTCCTCCAGGTCCGCCTCGCGGGTCGAGACGTCGACGATCCCGAGGCCGTCGCGCTGGAGGGCGGCGAGCACCTCGCCGGCGTTCACCTTGTCCTTGCGGTAGGTGATGGCGAGCGTGCGGTCGCCGATCATCTCGATCTTGTCGAAGCAGGGCGCGACTGGGGCCGCGGCGAGGTCGCGGTCGACGGTAACCTCGACCGCCTTTTCCTGCGCCATTCCGACGAGCGTGCGGGTGGTCTCGTTTGCGATCAGCTTGCCGTGGTTGATGATCGCGATCCGGTCGCACAGCTGCTCGGCTTCCTCGAGATAATGGGTGGTGAGGACGACGGTCACGCCTTCCTTGTTCAGGCTGCGCACGTAGGACCAGAGCTGCTGGCGAAGCTCGATGTCGACGCCGGCGGTGGGCTCGTCGAGGACCAGGATGGGCGGGGAGTGGACCATCGCCTTGGCGACCAGCAGCCGCCTTTTCATGCCGCCCGACAGCGTGCGGGAATAAGCGCCGGCCTTGTCCTCCAGATGGACGGCTCGGAGCAGCTCGTCCGTCCGCCGCCGCTCCTTCGGGACTCCGTAGAGGCCGGCGGTGATCTCGAGCGTCTCGCGCGGCGTGAAGAACGGGTCGAAG
>JASLBD010000044.1 GCA_030146745.1 Allosphingosinicella sp.
TCGCCGGCGCGATCCTGATGGCGCTCGTGGCGCGGGTCCCGCTCACTTACAACCATATCGTGCCGGGGCACGAGCGGACCTATATTGCCGTCTCGATCGTGAGCGGCCCCGGCATGGCGCCGGACTATCAGCAGGCGAGCCCAGGCGGCGCGGCGGCGCTCATCGAGGCCAAGGTCCCGGAGGTGGAAGCAGCGGCTCGGCTCCTGGAGGCCGAAGTGGAGCTGCGCCGCGGCGGTGCCGCGCACAGGGAAACTATCTATTGGGCGGATCCCGGATATTTCGACCTGGTGCGCCTTCCCGTCCTGCACGGCGACCTCGCCTCCGCGCTTCGCAGCGGCCATGGCCTCGTCATGACGGAGGCGATGGCGCGCAAGCATTTCGCTCGTGCCGACGCATTGGGCGAAACCATCGACGTCGCCGGGCAGCCGATGGTGCTGCGCGCGGTCGTTGCGGACCTGCCGCCCGGCGGCACCGACCTCGCCGCAGGCATCTTTGCCTCCGGGCTTGCCACGCGTTCCGGCCTGTCCCTGATGCAGGCGGACGAACCGGGCAACTTTTCCATCAACGTGCGGACCTACATGCGGCTGCGAGCGGGCGCTTCGGCCCAGAAGGCGGGAGACGCGATCCAGCCGGCGATCGCCGGGCTGGTGCCGACCCCCGTGCGCAGCGCCTATCGGCTCGAGCCTGTCCGGATCGACCGGCTCGCCCTGCACGAGGGCTTCCATCCCGGTGCGCGCGAGCGGCTGGTGATCGGCAGCCTGATTGCGGTTCTGGTCCTGCTGATCGCAACCGCCAACTTCGTCAATCTGAGCGTCGCACTGGCGGGGCGGCGGGGACGCGAGATCGGGGTGCGCAAGGCGAATGGCGCCGGCCGCGGCCACATTGCGGGCCAGTTTCTCGCCGAGGCGGTGCTGACGGTGCTACTGGCGACGATTCTCGCGCTCGCGGCGGCCGAATGGCTGCTGCCGGTACTCAACGGGTTCCTGGAGACTCAGGCGCGCCTCGATTATGCCGCCGACCCGACTCTGCTCCTCTGGCTGCTGTCGGGCGCGGTGCTCCTCGGCCTCGCCGCGGGCGCCTACCCGGCCTTCCTGCTCTCCTCTCTGCCTCCCGTGGCGACGCTGCGGGACAGCGGCGCCGCGGCGGCGGGCGGCGGGCTGATGCGGAGTGTGCTCGTCACAGGCCAGTTCGCGATCTTCATCGGACTGATTATCGCCACCGCCGTGGTGCACCAGCAGCGGCTCTTCGCAATGCGCGAGGCGTTGCGGATGGATATCGACCAGGTGCTGACCGTCACCGCCCCGTGCCCCTCCGCTTTCGTCACGGAATTGTCGAAGCTGCCGGGCGTTCGCGCCGTCTCGTGCAGCAGCGAAAGCCTGCTCAGCGGAACTACATTTCTCCCCGTCAATTGGAGAGGCGGGCAAGTGATGGCAGACGTCGTCTCAGCTCTTCCGTCGATTTTCGCCCTTTATGACGTGCGACCGCTGGCAGGGACGCTTGCGGCTCTACCTCCTAGGGGGGAGGAAGTGGTATCGCGGGTGGTGATCAACCAAGCGGCGGTGCGTGCCTTCGGCTTTGCCTCGCCTTCGGCCGCCATCGGGCAGGCGCTGCCGATTACGGCCAATTCGCTGGACGACGCCATAGGCGCGCAGGTGGTGGCGGTGGTCCCCGATTTCGCTTTCCATTCTGTCGAAACGCCGATCGATGCTACTCTCTACCTCCCCGAGCCGCCGGGCGAGTTCGGGCTGGTCTCGATCAAGCTCGCCGGCCGCCACGTACCGGAGACGCTCGCGCAGATCGACCGGCTGTGGCGGGCGACCGGCAATGAGGGGCAGATCGAGCGCGCCTTCGTCAGCGAACATATCGAGCGGCTGTATCGAGGCCTGGAACGGAACGCGCAGCTCTTCGCGCTCTTCTCGGCGCTCGCCATCTTCCTCGCCTGCCTCGGCCTCGTCGGCCTCTCGCTCTCGGCGGCACAGCGGCGAACCAAGGAGATCGGAATTCGCAAGGCGCTAGGGGCCAGCACGAGCCAGATCCTCGCGCTGCTCCTCTGGCAGCTCAGCCGGCCGGTCCTGCTCGCCAACCTCATCGCCTGGCCGATCGCCTGGTGGCTGATGCGGCGCTGGCTGAACGGCTTTGCCGAACGCATCCCGCTGCAGCCGTGGCTGTTCCCCGCGGCCGGCCTCGTCGCGCTCGCGCTTGCCCTGTCCAGCGTCGGCATGCTCGCTTACCTCGTCGCGCGGCAGAAGCCGGTGCATGCGCTCCGCTACGAATGACTGGCGTAAAGGTCCTCGCATGGCCTGCGCCCAAGCCTCGCTCCGTCCACGAGGCGGCGTTGCAGGTGCGCAAATTTTGCGGACCGCTGCGCGAGCGGCTCAGCCGTCCGCATCCCGCATCGAGCGCGCGAAGGTTCGGCACTGCGGAGTGGAGCGCCCGCTGCGCTGGCAGAAGAGGCGCATCGTTTTCGAATGCTTGCGCGAATAGCGCTTCACCTCGCGCCGCGAAGCCGCCGCCAGTCTCTCGCGGCTGCTCCGACTTTGCGTCGCGGCGGGCCGGGCTGGAGCGGTCCGCGCAACCGTCGGCGCCGGGGCCGGGACAGCCACGCCGGCGGTTGCCGGAGCGGGCGCGGGCGCCGTAAGGAGGTCGTCGGGCTGCTGGGCGGCCATCACGGCCGGAGCCGAAGATACTGAAGCGGCGGCCGCGACGGCGCTCGGGGGGCGAGACGCCTCGCCGACGGCCGCGACCGCCGACCGGGCTTCGATCCCGGGACCGGCGGACCGATCGTACAGGGCGCCGACGCCCAGAAGCGCCGCGATCAGGGCACCCGCCGCGACGGCGGCGCGCACCGGCGGGCGCTTGGGCACGGAAGCGCCGTCCGAGCCCCGAACGGGATCGCCAGAGACCGGCGGCCTCTTGCGGGGCAAGTCCCTGGAGCCGCACAGCCGCTTTATCTCCGCGAGGATCCGCTGCCAGCCCGGATGGAAGGGCTGCCCGCGCCAGCCGCAGAGAAGGACGACCGGGCTTGCCTCAGCCCCGGCGGCGGGTTCGATGCCGTCGGCGGAGACCTCGATGAAATTCGGGTGCCGGCGGGCCGAAGCGAGGCGAGTCCCCTCCATGGCGGCCGAGACGAGCCCGCGCGACCAGATCAGGAGCAGGACCTTCGCCTTGCCGGCTTCGGCGGCGACGTCGGGAAAGCTCCGGCCGTCCGCCAGCGCCTCCCGATCGACCCGGTAACCGGCCGCCGAGATCGCGTCCGCGAGCCGGGCTGCCGCTTCGGTCTTCTCCAGCGGGTAGAGCAGGCGAATGTCGACCATCGCGGGACCAACGCTCGAGGTTCCGAAAAGCTCACCCTCGAGGCGATATTCGCTCGCTCAAGGCTAGCGCTCGTGTTGCGGCAAGGCGCTCGGCAAGCAGTTGCGCGAGATCGACAGGCGCATCGACCGCGCCCGCGAGTCCGGCCGCCTCTCCGGCCGCGACGCCCGGCGGCTGGAGCGCGAGGCACGCGCCATCGGCCGCCTCGTCCGGGTCTATGGCCGGGGCGGCCTGTCGCCCTCGGAGCGGGCCGAGCTGAAGGCGCGGACCAATTATCTTCGCGACTCGGTCGGCAAGCCCCGGGGCGGCGGGTGAAGCAATTCGGGACAGTGAATTTCTCGCGCTTGTCGGCGCGGAGCGGCCGGGCCTAACTTGCGGCCCGTCGTTAGCAGATCCCGGGGCGGAGGCCCGGCGCCATGTTCGCTTCCATCCTGATCGAGCTGGAACTCTATTGCGAGCTCTTGACCCTGGTCGCCCATTTCGCCGGGTTCAGCGTTCGGCTGGCGGATCTGGACGATCCGAACGAGTGCCGGCGGATCAATTCCTTCGTCGCCGATCATCCCGAGGCGGCGCTCTTCCATCGCCCGGCGTGGACGAAGGGCATCGAGCAAGGTACCGGCCAGGCCGGGCGCTATCTCATCGCCGAAGACCCTAGCGGTCGGTTGACGGGACTGCTTCCGCTCACCCGCATCCGCTCGCCCTTCTTCGGCTCGGCTCTGGTCTCGACCGGCTTCGGGATCGGCGGCGGGATCGTCGCGAGCACGGGGATGGCGGTCGAGGCGCTGGCCGCCGCCGCCTGGTCGCTGGCGGAGCGGGAGAATTGCCCGTCGGTCACGCTTCGCGGCGGCCGGCTTCCGGACGGCTGGCGGCGGGAGGAAGGAGTCTATGCCGGCTTCGTGCGCGAACTCCCGGGGAGCGACGAGGCCATCCTGAAATCCGTCCCGCGCAAGCAACGCGCCGAAGTTCGGCGCTCGCTGGCGCTCGGGCTGGAGGTGAGCCGGGGCCGGGACCGGCGAGCGCTCGACGAGCATTACCGCGTCTATGCCGAAAGCGTTCGCAACCTCGGCACCCCGGTCTTCCCGTGCAGCCTGTTCGAGGCGATGGCGCGCGAATGGGGCGAGGATGCCGACATCGTCACGGTGCGCGCCGAGGGAAAGCCGGTCGCGGCAGTGCTCAGCCTTTATTTCAAGGGGGTGGTCCATCCCTATTGGGGCGGCGGCACCCGCGAGGCGCGAGCGCTTCGCGCCAACGACCTCCTCTATTACTCGCTGATGCGCCACGCGGCGGCACGCGGCTGCACCGGCTTCGACTTCGGCCGCTCCAAGGCCGGATCCGGGGCCTATGCGTTCAAGAAGAATTGGGGCTTCGAGCCGCGCCCGCTCACTTATGCGACGAAGGGCGCGCACCGCGACGTCAACCCATCCAGCCCCCGCTACCGCCTCCAGACGGCCGCCTGGCGGCGCCTGCCGCTGCCCCTCGCGAACCGGATCGGCCCCCTCCTCGCCCGCGGTCTCGGCTAAAGGGGCGCGGATCCAACCGTCGCGGCTGATCGGCCCTGGAAGGCCGATCGCTGCCTGCCCGGTTGAGTTTCCGCCCGCGCCATGCTTCATTCCGCCGGAAACAAGGGGGAATAGAAATGGCGACCAATCCGACAGGGGGAACCCGAGTGCCGCTCATCCAGCGGGTCAAGAACATCCTGACGACTCCGAAGACCGAATGGCCGGTGATCGATGCCGAGCCGGACTCGATCGGCGGCATCTACAAGAATTACGTGATGATCCTGGCGGCGATCCCGCCCGTCTGCCTGCTGCTCGGCCTGCTCCTGTTCGGAATGCCCTATATCTCCTTCTCGATGGGCTACCTCCTGGCGCAGGCGGTCATCTCCTACGTGATGGCGCTGGTCGGCTGCTACGTCCTGGCGCTCGTCATCGACGCGCTGGCGCCGAGCTTCGGCGGCACGAAGGACCGGGTGAAGGCCTTCAAGGTCGCCGCTTATTCCAGCACGGCGGCGTGGGTGGTGGGCGTGTTCTACCTGCTGCCTCTGCTCGCCGTCCTCGGGATCGTCGGCGCTCTCTACAGCCTCTATCTGCTGTACCTGGGCCTTCCGGTGCTGATGAAGACGCCGGCCGACAAGTCGGTCGTCTACACGGTCGCGGTCATCGTCGCGGCGATCGTGATCTACATCGTCTTTGGCGCCATCACGGCGCGGATCCTCGCCACCATGATGCCCGTGCCGACGATGACCCTTCCGGCCGGCCTCCCGGGCTAACCGCCACCCGGCGGGGCGCAGCGAAGTCGGCGAACAGCCTTATCGGGATGCTATTGATACCGGTGTCATGCTGTGCCACATTGCCCCCCCGTCGAGCCGCCGGGAGAGCGGCCGGGGGAAGTGGAGAGCGGTCCGATGACAGCTGATGCGCCTCGCGGAGCGGGGCGAATGCCATGAACGGATGGAGCAGACGCCGGGCGCTGGCCGGCGGCCTCGCCGCCGCGCTCGCCCTGCCGCTCGCCGGCTGCGGCCGCTCCGCGGCGGGGACGCTCTACGGCACCGACACCCATCCGCGCGATTATCCGACCGTCCAGGCGTTCCGCTATTTCGGCGACTTGATCGAGCAGCGCAGCGGCGGGCGTCTGAAGCTCAAGCTCTTCCCCGGCGGCCAGCTCGGCGCCGAGCGGGACACGCTCGAGATCACCAGCTTCGGAGGCCTCGACTTCAACCGAGTCAACCTCGCGCCTTTGAACTCGATCGAGCCGCTCACCATCGTGCCCTCCCTCCCCTTCCTTTTCGAGACCGAGGATCACATGCGCCGCTCCCTCGACGGGGAGCCCGGACGCAAGGTGCTGGCCTCGCTCGAGAGGCACGGCCTCATCGGCCTCTGCTTCTACGATTCCGGGGGCCGCTCCTTCTACAACACCAAGCGGCCGATCCGCCGGCCCGGGGACATGCGCGGCCTCAAGATCCGCGTTCAGAATTCCGATCTCTACGTCGCGATGATCCGCTCGCTCGGCGCCGATGCGACTCCGATGGACCTCGGCGAAGTCTATCAGGGGCTGGTCCAGGGCGTGGTCGACGGGGCAGAGAACAATTGGCCGTCCTACGAGAGCGGGCGCCATTACGAGGTCGCGCCTTATTACAGCCTCACCAACCATGTGATGGCCCCGGAAGTGCTGCTGATGTCGAAGGCAAGCTGGGACGATCTCGGCGCGGCCGACCGGACCCTCGTGATGGAGAGCGCGCGCGAATCGGTGCCATACATGCGGCGCCTGTGGGACGCACGGGTGACGGCGGCGCGGGAGGCGCTGGTCGCCGACGGAGTCAAGGTCAACGAGATCGACCCCGAGGTCTTCCGGGCCAGCATGCGTCCGGTCTGGGAAATGTTCGTCAAGACTCCGGAGCAGCGCCAGGTCGTCGCTTCGATCCTCGCTTTGGGAGGGGGAAATGCTTGAGCGGCTGAGGCGGGTCAACGCCGCGGCGAGCGCGATCCTGCTTCGGGCGGGCGCGATCGGGCTGATCGCCATGACGGCCATCGTCGGCTGGCAGGTCTTCGGCCGCTACGTGCTCAATTCGAGCCCCGCCTGGGCCGAGCAGGCGGCCCTGGTGCTGATGATCTGGTACGTCTTCTTCGCCGCCGCAGCCGGGGTGCGGGAGGGCTTCCACATCCGCATCCTCGCCATGGAATCCGTGCTTTCGCCGCGCGGCCGGCACGTCATGCGCTTCATCGCCCATCTCGTCGTCGGCTTCAGCGGAGTCGCGATCGCGATCTGGGGCGGAGAACTGGTGGCGAGGACCTGGAGCCACGTCATCCCGACGCTCGGCCTTCCACGCGGAATCGCCTATCTGCCGCTGCCTTTGTCGGGCGTTCTGATCGCCTTCTTCACCATCGAGCTGATGCTCGAGGACGCGGCGGGCGAGGAAAGCGCCGACCGGGAGGCGAGCCGGTGGAGCTGACGATCCTCCTCCTGACCCTGGCGGTCCTGCTGGCGCTCGGAGTTCCGGTCGCCTTCGCCTTGCTCGGGGCAACCCTCGCCGCCTTCCTCGCGCTCGACATCCCTCTGGTCGTCGCCTTCCAGCGCATGGCCGCTGGCATCAGCGTCTTCAACCTGATGGCGATCCCCTTCTTCATCTTCGCCGGCGACCTCATGTACCGGGCCGGAATCGCCACTCGCCTCGTCCAGGTCGCGGAGGCGATGTTCGGGCGCGCGCGCGGCGGGCTCGGGCAGGTCAACGTCGGCGCCTCGATGCTGTTCGGCGCCGTCTCCGGTTCGGCCATCGCCAGCGCCTCGGCGATGGGATCGACCCTGATCCCGCTGATGAAGGAGAAAGGCTACGACGCCGATTATTGCGTCAACGTCACCGCCACCGCGGCCATCGTCGGACTGCTGATCCCGCCGTCGCACAACATGATCATCTACGCCGCCGCCTCCGGCACCGGGGTGTCGATCGGCGACCTGTTCCTGGCGGGCGTGATTCCCGGAATCCTCACCGGCCTGCTGCTGATGCTCGTGTCCTGGATCGTGGCGGTGAAGCGCGGCTATCCCAAGGGCGTCTTTCCCGGCTGGCGGCCCTTCCTTCGCGCCGCCGTCTTCGCGATCCCGGGCCTGATGACCGCCGTCATCATCATGGGCGGAATCCTGAGCGGGATATTCACTCCGACCGAATCCTCCGCGATCGCGGTCATCTACACGATCGCGGTGGGGGCGCTGGTCTACCGGACGCTCGGCTTGCGCAACTTCATGGAAGCGGCGACCCAGTCGGTGAAGACCGCGGCGATGGTGCTCCTCATCATCGCGGCGGCGACCGGCTTCGGATTCGCTCTGGCCATACTCGAGGTGCCCGCGCAGCTGGCCGGCCTGATCGGCTTCCTCACCGACAATCCGATCTTCATCCTGCTCATCGTCAACGTCATCCTGCTTCTGCTCGGCACGTTCATGGACATGGCGCCGCTGATCGTCATCACGACCCCGATCTTCCTTCCGATCCTGGCCCCGCTCGGCATCGACCCGGTGCATTTCGGGATCATCATGATGCTCAATCTCGGCATCGGCCTTGTGACTCCTCCGGTGGGATCGGTGCTGTTCGTCGGCTCCGCGATCGGCGGGATCCCGGTCGAGAAGACAGTGAAGACGATCTGGCCCTTCTACGGGGCGCTCCTCGTCGCTTTGATGCTGGTCAGCTACGTTCCCGAGCTGTCGCTCGCCCTTCCCCGCTGGTTCGGATGAGGATTTCCGCCGTGAAGACATTGCTCCCGTTCGCCCTCCTCGCTCTCGCCGCCTGCGGAGGGGAGTCGCCTCCCGCCGACAAGGTCGAGAGCTCCGGCAAACGCGACGTGCCGCTCGCCGAGGTGCCGCCGGAGGTGCTGGCGGCCGCCGCGGCGGCGCAGCCGGGCTTCACCGCCGCCGAAGCCGAGGCGGAAACTCGCGACGGCCGCCGCTATTTCGACGTCGGCGGCAAGCTGGCCGACGGCTCCGAGGTCGAGTTCGACATCATGGAGGAAGGCGGCCGCTGGCGAGTCGTGGAAACCCAGCGCGACATCGAGATCGCCTCCGCGCCCGCCGCGGTACGCGACATGGCGGGGAAATTTCCGGCCGAGAGGGTGATCGAGAGCCGCCAGGCCGACGGGCTGGTCATCTACGAGCTCTACGACGCGCAGCAGCGCAAGCTCGAGATCAAGTGGGACGGGAAGAGCGCCGAGGCGCTGACCAAGGAATGGGCGCATTAGCGCGCCGGGCATCAGGTTCGGATCGTCATCCCGGACTTGATCCGGGATCCACCTTCTTGCGCCACCGCACGAAAGGAAGGTGGATGCCGGATCAAGTCCGGCATGACGAGACGGTGCAGATTTAGCGCCCGCCGCTCTAGGCCGGCCATTGCGCGCGAAGCGAAGCAATCCAGTTTCGGCTTTTCACGCCCGCTGGATTGCTTCGTCGCTACGCTCCTCGCAATGACGCTGCTTTACCGCCCCTCCGGCCTCGCCGCGCGCAGGGTGCAGGCGACCCGGTAGCTCTCCCCGAAGCGGGCTTCGACGCGCTGGCCCGGGCGGGCGTCGTGGACTCCGGTGACGGCGCCCGACGAAATCCATTGCCCCGGCCGTAGCGCGACCCCGCGCTTCTCCATCAGCTCGAACAGGAAGCGCGCGGCGCCGATCGCCCCGTCGGGAAAGGCGGCGGCTCGTCCGGATCCGGCTTCGATCCCGTCGAGCGAGGTCGTCACCTCCCATTGCTCGAAGCCGCTCGAGCGCCAGTCCGGAATCGCCGCCCCGACGACGAGACCGTTATTGTTGCCGAAGTCGGAGATGACGGCGACGGGCCCGAGCTTGTTGATCGCGCCCAAAGGCGAACTCGCAATCTCGATTCCGACATGGACGGCGTCGATCAGGCCGGCGGCTTCCTCGAGCGTGAAGCGCCCCTGCCCCTGCGGCGGAGTCCTTGCGATTCGGAGCAGGAATTCGGCCTCGCCAGCGGCGAAACCCTCCGCGAAGACCGGGCATTCGGGGACCGCGGCCGAATCCGCGACGATCCGGGCGGCGAAGATCGGTCCCGCCAGGCGATCGGCGCCATAACGCCCGGACAAAGGCGGGTTGATGCGCCCCACCTTCCAGCCGACGACCGGGCTGCCCCAGGCGGCGATGGCCTGGTCCTGTACGGCATAGGCCTCGTCCAGCGTATCGGGAAAGGCGCCCGGATAGGAGTCCAGCCCGTCGGCGGAGCGGCGCGCGGCAAGGAAGCGGCCGGCGATCGTCGCCGGGTCGGCAGTCAGCAAATCCACCACAGGACCCCTCGAAGTCTCCTTTTCATTACGCTAGTGGAAACCGGTGTCATGAGCAAGGCGGAAGAAGGCGCCGGTTGCGAGAAAGGCCCCCTTGGTCATGCTGAACTTGTTTCAGCATCCAGCGTCGGGCCGCTGTGTGGGTGGGGAAGTGGATCCTGAGGCGAGCTCAGGATGACGGGGTGGTGACGACGACGGCGCCGAGCCCAAACTGCCGCACCGCCGCCACCGCGGCCTCGACCGCGCCGCGAAACACCGCGTCCTCCGCCAGCCGCGCGGGGAAGACCTGCCGAAGCGCGAGCAGCCCGGCGACCGGGTCCGCGCCCCGCCCGATCTGCGCCAGCCGCTCCGCCAGCGGGTCGACGATTTCCGCCCCGGCCCGCGCCTGGCGCTCGACGAACAGGATCCAGGCCGCGACCGGCACCGCGAGCCGCTCCAGCGGCCGTCCCGCCGTCAGGGCGTCGGCGATCGAGTCGAGGAGGCGGTAGGGCAGCTTCTGCGAGCCGTCCCAGGCGATTTGCGACAGCTTGTGGCCGATGGCGGGGTTGCGGAAGCGCTCCAGTACCTCGCCGGCATAGGCCTGGAGATCGAGGGGCGAGGACTCCAGGCCGGCGATGATGTCGTCGCGCACCACCCGCTCGACGAAGCCGGCGAGCGCCGGGTCCGCCATGGCCTCGGCCACCGTCTCGTGCCCGATCAGAAGCCCGAGATAGGCGAGGGTGGAATGGGCGCCGTTGAGGATCCGAAGCTTCGCCCGTTCCCAGGCGCCGACGTCGGCCGCCAGGACCGCGCCCGCCGATCCGAGGTCCGGAGATCCGGGCGGAAGCACGTTCTCGATGACCCAGGCGCAATAGGCTTCGCGGCTGACCGGTATGGCGTCATCGAAACCCTGTGCGCGGACCCGTTCCCGCAGGGTCTCCCCCGTCGCGGGCGTGATCGAATCGACCATCGAATCCGGGAAGACCGCCTCGCCGGCGATCCAGGCCGCCAGCTCCCGGTCGATTCGTGCCGCAAAATCGAGCGTCGCGGCGCGCAGCTTCTTGCCGTTCGCGACCATGTTGTCGCAGCACAGCGGCGTGAACGGCGCGAGCCCGGCCCGGCGCCGGTCGCCGAGGCCGAGGACGAGCCAGCCGACCAGGCTCACCGGACGCTCGGGATGCTCGAGATCGTGGACGATGTCGTCATGGCCGAAGTCGAGGCTGCCGTCGCCGCCGAGGCAATAGCCCTTCTCGGTGACCGTGCTGGAGACGATCCGCACCGCCGGGTCGCGAAGCAGTGCCCGCACCCCCTCCCCTTCCCCGGGACCGAAGAAGGCCTTGTGCGCGGAAAGGGTGCGCAAGCGCGTCTCGGCGTCGAGGATGGCGAGCGTGTAGCGCCCCCGCTGCCGCTTCAGGGCCTCGACCGTGCCGCCCGAGCGAAGCGACACCGCAGCGATCCCCCAGCGCGGATCCGCCTTCAGAAGCCGGTCGACATAATCGGCCTGATGGGCGCGGTGGAAGGCGCCGGGGCCGAAATGGACGATTCCGCAGGCGCTCACAAAGTGACGCCGCGCTTCCAGATCGCGATCTCGCGCTCCCCGTTGCGCTCGGCCGCCGTCTCCTCGCCCGAGGCGATGGCGGCGGTCTTGTGGGCGAGAGCCTCGGCGGCCGGCTCCATCCCGCCTTGCAGCACCTGCCCGGCGTCGAAGTCGATCCAGCCCTTCTTCCTGGCGGCGAGCGCGCTGTTCGATGCGATCTTCAGGGTAGGCACCGGGAAGCCGAGCGGAGTCCCGCGCCCCGTGGTGAACAGGATCAGGGTCGCTCCGGCGGCGGCGAGCGCGGTCGAGGAGACCGCGTCGTTGCCGGGCGCCTCCAGCAGCGTCAGGCCGCGGCGGCGCACCCGCTCGCCGTAGCGAAGCACGTCGCCGACCGGCGCGTGACCGGCTTTCTGGACCGCGCCCAGCGACTTCTCCTCTAGGGTGGTGATCCCCCCCGCGATGTTGCCGGGCGACGGATTCTCCGACACCGGCTGGCCGCTGGCGAGGAAGTAGCGCTTGAAGTCGTTGACCAGGCCGACGACGGCGTCGAACACGCGCTCGTCGCGCGCCCGCGCCATCAGCAGCCGCTCGGCGCCGAACATCTCGGGAATCTCGCTCAGGATCGCGCTCCCGCCGGCGGCCACGACCCGGTCGGCCATCCGCCCGACCAGGGGATTGGCGGTGAGGCCGGAAAAGCCGTCCGAGCCGCCGCATTTCAGGCCCAGCACCAGCTCGCCGAAGCCGACCGGCTGGCGGGTCGACAAAGCGGCCGTGGCGACGAGGGCGTCGACCAGGGCCAGCCCCGCCTCGAGCTCGTCCTCGACGCCCTGCGCCCTCAGCGTCCGGACGCGCCCGCGCAGCGGCTCGGGTATTTCCTCGAGCAATCGGTCGAGCTGGTTCGATTCGCACCCCAGGCCGACGAGCAGAACGCCTCCGGCATTGGGGTGGCAGGCCAGGGCCGCGAGGACCGAGCGGGTTCCGGCGAGGTCGGCGCCGAGCTGCGAGCAGCCGAACGGGTGGGCGAAGGCATGGACTCCGTCGACGGTGCCGGAATGGCGGGCGTTGGCGACGGCGGCGATCTTCTGGGCGGTGCGGCCGACGCAGCCCACGGTCGGCAGGATCCATATCTCGTTGCGGGTGCCGACCCGGCCGTCGGAGCGGCGATAGCCGAGGAAGCCGGGCTGGACCTCGCCGCGCAGGGGCTCGACCGTCAGCCGCCGATAGGCATAGCCTTCGACTCCGCTCAGGAGAGTAGAAAGATTGTGGCTGTGGACATGGCTCCCGGCCGCGGCGGCGGCGGTGAGGATCCCGATCGGCCAGCCATATTTGCGGACCGTCTCGCCCGCTTCCATGTCGCGCAAAGCGACCTTGTGGCCGTTCGGAATGTCGTCGCGAAGCGCGATCATGCGCCCGACCGCTTCGACTCGAGTGCCCCGGGCGAGATCGGTCAGCGCCACCGCGACATCGTCGCGCGGGTCCAGGTGGAGCAGCGCGCGGCAGGCCGCCGCCGCTTCTAGGAGTTCGGCTTGAGTCATTCGGTAACCGGTGTCAAATAGCTGTTGTGGAGGCCCGCGACAAGGTCTTCGTCATTCCGGCGAAAGCCGGAATCCATGAACTCGGCCGGTGTCGGGCTGGCCGCCGCCCGTGTCAGGTCCGGGATGACGGGGGACGGTCGACGAGGGTGCGCCTTGGCTTTCGGCGGAGGCGGTGCGTATAGCGAAAGATCAGGGAGAGCAGCTTGAGCATCAACGCCGAACAGGAGCCTGCCCGGGGCAATCGCCGGACCGGCAAGCCGACGATCAACGACGTCGCCCGGCTGTCGGGCGTCTCGAAGAAGACTGTAAGCCGGGTCATCAACCGCTCGCCCCTGCTCAACGACGAGACCCGCGAAAGGGTGCTCGGAGTGATCCGCGACCTCGGCTACGTGCCCAACCCGCAGGCAAGGGCGCTGGCGCTTCGAACCAATTTCCTGATCGGCCTGATCCACGACAATCCCAACGCCCAGATGGTGCTCAACGTCCAGCAGGGCATTCTCGAGGCGCTGCAGGGCACGGACTATGCGATGGTCGTCCGGCCGGTCGACCGCGGCTCCTCCACCCTGGTCGACGACGCCCGCCACTTCCTCGAGCGCCAGCGTCCCTACGGAGTGGTGATCCTTCCGCCGCTCTCCGAGAACGACTCGATCGCGCGCCTCTGCGACGAGCTGGGCTGCCGCTACGTGCGGATGGGTTCGGCCGAGCTCGACGATCCGGATCATATGGTCGTCTCCAACGACCGCGAAGCGGTCGCCGACGCCGTCCAGTATCTGGTCACCCAGGGCCACCGCATGATCGGCCTCATCGCCGGCCCGCACGGTTTCCGCTCCGCCGCCGAACGCCGCCTGGGCTTCGAGGACGCTCTCGCCGCGGCCGGAATAAGGCTTCCGCGAAGCCTTATCGCCGAAGGCAATTACACGTTCGAATCGGGTATCGCCGCCGCCGAGAAGCTGCTCGATCTGTCGCCCCGGCCCACGGCGATCTTCGCCAGCAACGACGAGATGGCGGCGGGCGTCGTCCATGCCGCGCGCCAGCGCGACATCTCCGTGCCCGACGACCTCTCCGTGGTCGGCTTCGACGATACGCCGATCGCCGGTCATATCTGGCCGCCGCTGACCACGGTGCGCTGGCCGATCGTCTCCATGGCCCGGGCCGCGGCGCTGAAGCTGCTGGCCAGCGAAGGCGATTCGGACGACGAAGTTTCGGAACCGTCGCTCTTCCTGTCGAGACTCGTGAAGAGAGCCTCGGTCGCGCCCCCGCCGGGCAGGCCTCTTTCCACTTCCTAGAAACCGCAAGAACCCGCCAACCGCCTTGCAATTTCTCATGACACCGGTTACCGCGAAGATTGCGCAAACCGGCGGAGACCGCGTCTGCAAAAGCGTTGGAGAGCGAATGCCACGGCCCCTGAAGCTCGATCCGGACAGGCTGTTCCCCGCCGATCCGAGCACCCGCTCGATCGCCCGCCTGCTTTACCGCGACGTCGCCGCACTTCCGATCGTGAGCCCGCACGGCCATACCGATCCCGCCTGGTTCGCCACCGACGCGCCGTGGAGCGATCCGGCTTCGCTTCTCCTGGCGCCCGACCATTATCTCTACCGGATGCTCTACAGCCAGGGGGTACCGCTCGAGGCCCTCGGGGTCCCGAGCCGGGCCGGCCCCTCCCGCGCCGACCCACGTGAGGCATGGCGCCTGTTCGCGAGCCATTATTATCTCTTCCGCGGCACTCCCTCGCGGCTGTGGCTCGACCAGGTCTTCACGGAGGTGTTCGGCCTCGAGGTCGCGCTGGAGGCCGCCACCGCCGATTTGTACTTCGATCGCCTGGCGGAGGCGCTTGCTACTCCAGCCTTCCGGCCGCGCGCGCTCTTCGAACGCTTCGACATCGAGCTTCTGGCGACCACGGAAGGCCCGCACGAAGATCTCGTCCATCACGCGGCCATCCGCCAGTCCGGCTGGCCCGGCCGGGTCGTCACGACCTACCGGCCCGATGCCGTGATCGATCCCGAGCATGAGGATTTCGCCGCCGCCCTCGCCGCCTTCGGCGAGCTGTCGGGCGAGGACGTGCACGGCTGGACGGGCTATCTCGCGGCGCACAGGAAACGGCGCTCGGACTTCCGCGCCGCCGGTGCCACCGCCACCGACCACGGTCACCCCACCGCCCGCACGGCCGACCTGTCCCGGCCCGAGAAGGAAGCCCTGTTCGGCCGCATCGTCGACGGGAGCTGGTCGCCGCGCGAGGCCGAGACCTTCCGGGCCCAGATGCTAACCGAGATGGCCGAGATGAGCCTGGAGGACGGGATGGTGATGCAGATCCACCCGGGTTCCTTCCGCAACCACAACCGCCGTCTCCACCGCGACTATGGCCGCGACAAGGGCGCCGACATCCCGAGCCGCACCGATTATGTGAACGCCCTGAAGCCGCTGCTCGACCGCTTCGGCAACGAGGCGGAGCTCAGCATCATCCTCTTCACGCTCGACGAAAGCGCTTATGCCCGCGAGCTCGCCCCGCTCGCCGGCCATTATCCCTGCCTGAAGCTGGGCCCCGCCTGGTGGTTCCACGATTCGCCGGAAGGCATGCGCCGCTTCAGGGAGATGACGACGGAGACCGCGGGCTTCTACAACAGTGTCGGCTTCAACGACGACACCCGGGCCTTCCTCTCCATCCCCGCCCGCCACGACGTCGCCCGCCGGGTCGACTGCGCGTTCCTGGCCAGGCTCGTCGCGGAGGGCCGGTTGCAGGACTGGGAAGCCGCCGAGCTGGCGCACGAGCTGGCTTACGGCCTCGTCAAGCGCGCCTATCGCCTGGACCCGCCGCGGGTGATGGCGGCGTGAGCTTCGCTATCCTCGTCGTCCCGGCGAAAGCCGGAATCCATGAACACGGAGGCTGGAGGCTGCCTTCCGACGCCCGTGTTCATGGATCCCGGATCAAGTCTGCGATGACGAAACCCCTTCCCTTCTGAACGGAGCCCCCATGTTCGAACGCACCTATTACGCCACCCACCCCGACATGATGGAGTGCGTCTCCAACGAGGAGCTGCGCGACCGCTATCTGATCCAGGACCTGTTCCGGGAGGGCGAGTGCGTCCTCAACTACACGCACGCGGACCGATTCGTGATCGGCGGAGTCCTGGTCGGAGCGGCGCCGGTGGCGCTCCCGGCCCAGACGGAGCCGCCCTCCGCCGCTGGGCACCCCTTCCTCGAGCGCCGCGAGCTCGCCATCGTCAACGTCGGCCGCACGCCGGGCACCGTCACCGTCGACGGCGAATCGTTCGAGCTCGGCAACAAGGATTGCCTCTACGTCACCATGGGCGCCAAGGACGTGAGCTTCGCCGGCGCGGGCGCCAAATTCTACCTCGCCTCCTGCCCCGCCCACAAAGCCTTCCGGACCCGGAAGCTGGAGATTGCCCAGGCCAATGCGCTGGAGCGCGGAAGCCTCGAGGAATCGAACGAGCGCACCATCTACCAGCTCGTCATCCCCGGCGTGTGCGACAGCGCCCAGCTTGTCATGGGCCTCACCGTGCTCAAGCCGGGATCGGTCTGGAACACGATGCCGCCGCACATTCACGAGCGGCGCAGCGAGATCTATTTCTACTTCGAGCTGGACGGCGAGAACGACCGCGTATTCCATTATATGGGCGAAGGCGAGGCAATGCGGCACATCGTCATCGCCAACGACGAAGCGGTGATCAGCCCGCCCTGGTCGATCCACATGGGCTCCGGCACCCGCGCCTACGCCTTCATCTGGGCGATGGCGGGCGAGAATCAGGACTATACCGACATGAACGTCCTCGACATCTGCCAGCTTCAGTGAGGCGGGTGACGGGACAAATATCCGGGACGGGACAAATACGCGGGACGGGACAAGCCCGTCGTCCCGGACTTGATCCGGGATCCATGAACACCGCCGACGGAATTTCGGCACCGTCAGCGTTCATGGATTCCGGCTTTCGCCGGAATGGCGGATAAGGAGCGACAATGAGCAATTCCTTCGACCTTGCCGGCCGCGTCGCAATCGTCACCGGCGCCAATACCGGCATCGGCCAGGGCATCGCCGTCGCGCTCGCCCGGGCGGGCGCCGACGTGGCGCTGGTCGGCCGCTCGAGCGCCGACGGGACGGCGGAGCTGGTGCGCGCCGCGGGCCGCCGCGCCCTGCTCGTCCCGGCCGACCTCTCCACCATCGCCCCGATCCCGGACGTCGTCGAGCAGACTCTGGCCGAGCTTGGCGGGCTCGACATCCTCGTCAACAATGCCGGGATCATCCGCCGCGCCGACGCGGTCGATTTCAGCGAGGAGGATTGGGATGCCGTGATCGACACCAACCTCAAGTCGGTCTTCTTCCTGAGCCAGGCGGCGGGTCGCCACATGATCGCGCGTCATGAGCAAGGGGGAGGGCGTGGCAAGATCGTCAATATCGCCTCGATGCTGAGCTTCCAGGGCGGCATCCGGGTGCCGAGCTACACCGCCTCCAAATCGGGCGTCGCCGGCCTCACCAAGCTGCTCGCCTGCGAGTGGGCGTCGAAGGGGATCAACGTCAATGCGATCGCGCCCGGCTATATCGCCACCAACAACACCGCCGCGCTCCAGGCCGACGAGACCCGCAACCGTCAGATATTGGAGCGTATCCCCGCCGCGCGCTGGGGGGAGCCGTCCGACCTCGGCGGCGCCGCGGTGTTCCTCGCCTCCACCGCGTCCGATTACGTCAACGGCCACGTCCTCGCCGTCGACGGCGGCTGGCTGGCGCGATGAACCTTTTCCCGGGCAGATGGAAGGAAAGCCCTTCGACAGGCTCAGGGCGAACGGAGAATGCGACGAAGGTCCCCCACCCCGTTCGGGCTGAGCCTGTCGAAGCCCTTTCCTTTTTCGGGAGAGTGAGATGAACGGCACGATCGCCTGCTTCGGAGAAATCCTCCTGCGCATGACCGCGCCGGGGCGCGAGCTGATGCTTCAGAAGCCCGCACTCGACGTCTACGTGGCCGGCGCCGAGGCTAATGTCGGGGTCGCCCTCTCCAATCTCGGCCACTCGGTGAAGATGGTGACCTGCCTTCCCGCCAACGCGCTCGGCGAAGCGGCGCTTCGCGAACTGCGCCGCCACGGAGTCGACGTCTCCTCAGTGGCCCGGACCCCGGGTCGGATGGGCCTCTATTTCCTCACCCAGGGCGCCGGCCTTCGTGCCTCCGAGATTTTCTACGACCGCCAGGACAGCAGCTTCGCCCGGGCCTCGGCCGGCGATTTCGACTGGGACAGGCTACTCGAGGGCGTAACCCTCCTGCACATGTCGGGCATCACCCCGGCACTCGGTCCGCGATCCGCCGAAGCCGCGGTCGCGGCGGCCGAGGCGGCGGGGCGGCTGGGCATCCCCATCTCTTTCGACGGCAATTACCGCGCCCAGCTCTGGCAAGCCTGGGACAGCGACCCCAAGGCGATCCTGACCCGGCTCGTCTCGAAGGCTCGGATCCTGTTCGGCAATCATCGCGACATCTCGCTCCTGCTCGGGATGAAGTTCAGCGGCGAGGGCCCCGACCGCCGGCGCGAGGCCGCCGAGGCGGGTTTCGCCGCCTTCCCGAACCTGAAGATGATCGCCTCCACCGCCCGCCACGTCGACGATGCCGACCGCCACCGCATCGCCGCCCGGATCGACACTCCCGAAGGCGCAGCCCAGACCGACGAGGTGGTCGTTGCCGGGATCGTCGACCGGATCGGCGCCGGCGACGCCTTCGCCGCGGGAATCCTGCACGGCGTCCGCGGCGGCCGCGACCTCGAATGGACGGTGCGCTCGGGCCTCGCCCTGACCTGCCTCAAGCATTCGCTCCCGGGCGATTTCAGCCTGTTCGGAGTGCGCGACATCCATGCCTTCATGGCCGGCGGCCTCGACGTCCGGCGATGATAAGCCGGCGCCTGTTCCTCGCCGGCACCGGCGCTCTGGCCGCGGCGCCCGCTTTCGCCCGGGGCGATCCGCTGGTGACGACCAGCCTCGGCCCGGTCCGCGGCACAAGCGAAGGCGGCCTCGCCGTCTTCCGCGGCATACGTTACGGCGTAGCCGAGCGCTTCCAGGCGCCGAAGCCGCCGCCTCGAAGCGGCGAGACGATCGCCGCGACGAGCTTCGGCCCTTCCGCGCCGCAAAGGGGCGAGCGCTACCGGCCGACCAGCGAGGATTGCCTGTTCCTCAACGTCTGGACCCCGGAAGCCCGGCCGGGCGGGAAGCGGCCGGTCATGGTATATTTCCACGGCGGCGCCTACTCGACCGGTTCCGTCGCGGATCCTCTCAACGACGGAGGATTCCTGGCGAATGACGGCGATGTCGTCACCGTCACCGTCAACCACCGGCTCAACGCCTTCGGCTACCTCTATCTCGCCCGCCTCGACCCGCGCTTTCCCGACAGCGGCAATGCCGGCCAGCTCGACCTGATCCTGGCTCTCCAGTGGATAAGGGCGAACATCGCGGCCTTCGGCGGCGATCCCGGTCGGATCCTGGTCTTCGGCCAATCGGGCGGCGGGGCCAAGATCGCCACCCTGATGGGCATGCCGGCTGCCGAAGGCCTCTTCCACCGGGCGATCACGATGAGCGGCCAGCAGGTCACCGCCTCCGGCCCCCTCAACGCTACCGCCAGGGCCAAAGCCTATCTCGAGGCGCTGAAGCTGAAATCGGCCGACGGGCTGCTGGCCCTGCCGGCCGAGCGCCTCGCCGAGGGCCTCTCGGCGACCGACCCGATCCTCGGCGGCGGGGTCTATATGGGTCCGGTGCTCGACATGAAGTGGCTGACCCGCCACCCCTTCTGGCCGGACCCGCACCCGCAGTCGAACAGGATCCCGATGATCCTCGGCAACACGCGCGACGAGACCCGCGCCTTCATCGATCCCGGCAGCGAGACGGTGCGGACCCTGAGCTGGGGGAACCTCGCCGAGCGGATCGCGCCGGAGCTTCGGGTCGACATCCATCCGGAATGGGTAGTCTCCCAATATCGCCGCCGCTTCCCCTCCTGGACTCCGGAGCGGATCTTCTACGCCGCGACCACGGCCGGGCGGAGCTGGCCCGGCCAGGTGATCGAGGCCGATGCCCGGGCGCAAGCCGGAGCGCCGACCTGGGTCTATCAGCTCGACTTCCAGTCGCCGACCCAGCCGCGCCGGGGCGCGCCGCACACGATCGACATCGCGCTGGCGTTCGGAACGCTCGACGCCGAGGGCTCCTACACCGGCACCGGCGCGGAAGCGCGGGACCTCAGCCGGGCGATGATGAAGGCCTTCACGGCTTTCGCCCGGCGCGGAAACCCGAATGCGACGGGCGTTCCTGCGTGGCCGGCCTACCGCCTTCCCGAACGCACGACGATGGTCTGGGACAGGAAAAGCGCCGCCGTCGCCGATCCGCGCCGGTGGGAGCGCGAGCTGTTCGCCCGGGTGCCGTACGTCCAGCCCGGGACTTGATCTCCGGGTGCGGGGTTGACAGGCTCCCGTCGTCGGGGCAGACAAATGACACCGGTTACTTAATGGCCGGTAAGGGGCGACTTCGCAACCATAGCGGAGCGGTCCTGAGAGAGGATAAAGACGCGTCCGCGCGCCGAACACTCCCGAACGCGGCTCGCGCCGCCACCTTCGCGCTGGTTTTAGACACCGGTGTCAGCAATGGGCCGGCGGGTGGTCGCCGAATAGGGAGGTTCATCGTCATGGTTTCGGATCGGCTTTTCGGACGGGCTCATGCCTTGCGGCACATTCTGGGGGCCGTTTCCGGCACGGTGCTCGCTCTCGCCCTCGCCGCCCCCGCTCACGCCCAGGATGCGGAGCCGCCGGCGGCCGAAGCCGAGGCCGCGGAGCAGGCGGAAGCCGCCGTTCCCGAACCCGAAACCGGCGGCCAGACCGTGGCCGCGGAAGGCGTCGCCACCGAGGACATCGTCGTCACCGGCTTCCGGCGTTCCCTCCAGTCGGCGCTCAACGTGAAGCGCCAGTCGGTCTCCGCGGTCGACGCCATCGTCGCCGAGGATATCGCCAAATTCCCCGACCAGAATCTGGCCGAGTCGCTCCAGCGCATTCCCGGAATCTCGATTCAGCGCGACGGCGGCGAAGGCCGGGCGATCACCGTCCGCGGCCTCGACGCCCGATTCACCCGGGTCCGGGTCAACGGCCTCGAGACGGTCGCGACGTCCACCGACGGCGCCAGCGCCAATCGCGACCGCGCCTTCGATTTCAACGTCTTCGCCTCCGAGCTGTTCAACTCGATCGTCGTCCACAAGACCGCCGAAGCCTCGCTCGACGAAGGCTCGCTTGGCGCGGTGGTCGACCTCAACACGGGCAACCCACTGGGCGGCCAGCGCGGCTTCACCCTAGTTGGATCGGTCCAGGCGTCCTATAACGACCTCAGCAAGAACGTCGGGCCTCGGGTCGCGGGCCTGCTCTCCTGGAAGTCGCCCGACGGCACCTTCGGTGCGGCGATCTCGGCGGCCTATCAGAAGACCGACACGCTCGAGCTCGGCAACAATACGGTGCGATGGGCTCAGGGCCGGTTCGATTCCGTCGCTGGAACGCCGTGCTTCTTCAACACGACCGGTACCGGGGCCGACCTCGTCTACACCACACCCCGTCCCGATGCCGGAGGCAGGTATCGGCAGAGCGCCGCCTGCGATTCGGTCGCCCTTGCGTTCCACCCCCGAATTCCGCGCTACGGCGAGGTCGGCCACGACCGCGAGCGGCTCGGCATCACCGGCAGCGTCCAGTGGGCTCCAAACGATTCCACCAAAATCTCGCTCGACGGCCTCTATTCGACGTTCAAGGAGGTCCGCGAGGAGAAGTGGGCGGAGGTGCTTTTCCGATCCAACGAGCGGTCGATCGACGTCGTCGACTACCAGATCGACCCGGCGACCAACAACCTCGTCAGCGGCACGTTCAACGACGCCTGGGTCAGGACGGAGCATTATCTTCGCCGCTCCAAGACCGAATTCTACCAGCTCGGAGCGACTTGGGACCAGGACATCACCGACAAGTTCCGGTTCACCCTGCTCGGCGGATTCTCCCAGTCCGACGCCAGCATCCCCGTCGAGACCACCCTCGTCTTCGACGATCGCGACGCCCAGGGCTATCGTTACGATTATACGAATTCGCGCCGTCCGGTGCTCAGCTTCGGCACCAGTGTCACCGATCCGGCGGTCTTCCAG
>JASLBD010000451.1 GCA_030146745.1 Allosphingosinicella sp.
CCCGAGTGACCGAACAGCGCAGCTTCGACGACCGCGACGGCTTCATCTGGCTCGACGGGAGCCTGGTGCCGTGGCGCGAGGCGAACGTCCATGTGCTCACCCACGCCCTCCATTACGCTTCCTCGGTGTTCGAGGGGCAGCACGCCTATTCCGGCGAGGTCTTCAAGCTCCGCGAGCACAGCCGCCGCCTTCGCAACAGCGCCCGGCTGCTCGACTTCGAGATCCCGTTCAGCGTCGAGCAGATCGACGAGGCCTGCCGCGAGGTGCTCCGGGCCAATGCGCTCGAAGACGCCTATATGCGCCCGCTCGCCTGGCGCGGGTCGGAGCAGATGGGCGTGTCGGCCCAGAAGTCGAAGGTCCACCTCGCCATCGCGGTCTGGCCCTGGCCCGCCTATTTCGGCGAGGAGGCGATCGCCAGGGGCCTGCGCCTCGCCATCTCGAAATGGCGCCGGCCCGCGCCCTATACGGCGCCGACCGAGTCGAAGGCCTCGGGCCTCTACATGATCTGCACGCTCGCCCGCCACCAGGCGCAGGCGGAGGGCTATGACGACGCCCTGATGTTCGACTGGCGCGGCCAGGTCGCCGAGGCGACCGGCGCCAACGCCTTCTTCGTCAAGGACGGGGCGCTTCATACGCCGACCCCCGACTGCTTCCTCGACGGGATCACCCGCCGGACCGTGATGGAGCTGGCGCGGCGGCGCGGCATCGAAGTGGTCGAGCGGACGATCTGGCCGGAGGAGCTGGAGAGCTTCGAGCAATTCTTCCTCACCGGAAGCGCCGCCGAAGTGACCCCGGTCGCCTCCGCGGGCCCTTGGAGCTTCGAGGTGGGCGAGCTGACGATGCAGCTCAGGAAGGATTATCTCGACCTCGTCCACCGGCGGATATCGAACGTCTGACTTGACCCTCGTCCCGGCCAAGGCTGGGGCCGGCGGGGCGAAAGGCGCCAGAGCTCGTCCCCGCCGGGGCGCCGGCCTTCGGACCCCGGCGAAGCGGTATCTCGACCGAATCCTCCCGGGGCGACGAAGGGGTTCCCCCGAACCCCTCGGTCGTTATAAGCCGCCCCGCCTGCTGGGGCGTCGCCAAGTGGTAAGGCACCGGTTTTTGGTACCGGCATTCGCAGGTTCGAATCCTGCCGCCCCAGCCAACCTGCGGACGCGACGCTCATCTGGATGGCTGAAGTGATGGGGATGTCCCCTGCGGGAGGGGGCCCTTGGCCATTCCGGCCAAGCCCTCGGTCCCGGCGGGCACACTCGAGCGGGCCGGTCACGCTCGCAGCTTTGCGCCAGTTGCGACTACTCGATATCGTCGGCAGCGGGGCACCTCGAGGAAGGGCTTCGCGATCGGGCGGCCGCTGCGCGGACTCCGATTCCGCCTCCAGCCTAGCCTCGACCCGCGGGGCTGAGGGCTCGATCCCCCGGACCCGGCTTGGATGGCCTGGAGATCGCCGAATGCCGCTTCGGGGAACCGGGCCGCGCGCGGTGGATCGACTTCTGCATGTCTCGGATCACATCCTGAGCCGACAATCCGAAGCTGGCCGGATCGTCGCCTGTCGGCCCGCTCAGCTCGAGCAAGAGGCTCATCTTTCGCTGGGCGGCATCTGAAGCGACGAGATGGCTGCTGCGGCGGTCCGCGGGGTTTGTCCGACACTGCAGCAGGCCGCGGTCCTTGAGGTGGGCGATGTGCCGCAAGGCCGTGGTTTCCGGAACCCAGGCGGCGGCGCAGGCCTCGCGGATCGACACCGGGCGATCCTCTCCGGCGGCGATGAAGAGATAGAGGAGCACGTCCCAGGCCGGCTCGGAAAAGAGCGCCGCCCCGAACAAGGCGTCGCGCTCCCGCCGGCCGGCGTAGCGGCGCCGGGCGTTGGCGAGGCTCAGGTCGCCGATTTTGAAAGCCGCACCGGACTCCGGGTCACCCGTGAGTTTCTGATGCGTCGAACGAATCACGCTGAAATAAAAATCATAATCACATCAGTCATTTAACAGATTAGCGGAGTAAAGCCAACCTATTCGCCAACGCTTCGGACCGTTCCCGGCACTCCTCCGCTCAAAGCCCTGCCAGCCCGGCCGGAATATTCTGGCGCGAGGCTCGCCACGCAGGCAGAATGCCGCCCGCCAGACCCACCGCCAAAGCGAGCACCAGCGCCTGAACCGCGATCGCCCAAGAGAGATCGAAGCGGAACATCACCTGCGTCAGGTTGCTGCCCAGTGTGCTGGCGGACATGCCGTCGATGAACACATAGGCCAGAGCCAGTCCCAGGAGCCCTCCCAGGAGGGCGAGCAGGGTCGCTTCCGCGATCGTGCTGACGAAGATCGAAAAGCCCCCGAAGCCGAGGATCCTCAAGGTGGCGATCTCCGAGCCGCGGGTCGCGACGGACGAATACATGGTGTTGAGCGCCCCCGCCAGCGCTCCGATGGCCATCGCAATGCCCAGCGGCCAGCCGATGTAACGGATGATGTTGCCGGTCGCGCTGGCCTGGGCCGCGAAATAATCGGCCTCGCTTCGGACGCTCAGCTCCAGGGTGGGATTGGCGGCGATATAGGCCTCGACCTCGGCAATGGCTCCCGGAGAGGTGAGTCGGGCCCGGATCGACTGGGTGGCGTTGCCGGTGCTGAACATGGCCGGCACGAGCTTGGCGTCCGCCCAGATCTCGGATTCGAACAGAGTTCCGTCCGCCTCGAACAGGCCGACCACCTTCCATTCGGCGGCGCCGAGACGGACCGTATCGCCGACCGCGAAGTTCTGGAATCCTTCGGCCACGGATCGGCCGACGACTATTTCGTTGCTGCCCGGCTGGAACATCCGGCCGGCGGCAAGCCGCGCCTGCGGCCTGACGGCCAGCCCGGCCGGGCCGATGCCGCGCAAGGTTATGTTCGAATCGGACTCGTCGTCCGGCTTGCGGGCGCCGACGATCACGTAATTTTCCGCGGACATGACGGGCACGGCACCGGCTCGGGCGATGCCGGGCGCGGCTTCGATCTGCCGCACCGCATCCTGGTCGATCGAGCTGTTGAGCTCCGACGTCGCGCCTTTGGCCAGGATGATCGCGGTGTCCCTCGACCCGGTCCCCTCGACCGTTTTGCGGAATCCCGCCGCCATGGTGAGAAATCCGAGCAGCACGATAACGACCAAAGCAATGCTCAGCACGGTCGAAAGCGACATCCCGACTCGGCTCGGAATGCTCATCACGGCGATTCGCGACGTGGCGATTATCTGTTTGAAGGGCGACACTGGGTCATCTCCTGTTGAGTGCGTCGATGACCTGCAGCCGATAGGCCTTGGCCGAAGGGGCAAGCCCGGTGATCAGCCCGAGAAGGAGGATCAGCAGCACCCCTCCCCCAGCCACGGCCGGGGTCATCGCGAAGCCGGGCACCACGCTTTTCATCGCCACCGCGATGGCGGAGACGATCAGCGCCGCAGCGCCGAGGCCGATGAGCCCGCCGAGGGCGGAAACCGCCATGACCTCGCCGGCGACGATGCCCACGATCCTGCCCGGTGAAAATCCGATCGTCTTCAAAAGCCCGATCTCGCGTGTGCGCTCGTTGATCGCGAAGATCATCGTGTTGCCGACGATGAAGAGGATGATGATGAAGGCCGCTCCCACCACCAGCCGGACGATCAGGGCGATGTCTCCGAGCTGGGAGAGGAAGGCCTTGCCGAGCGCGGCCTCGGTCTGGGTCTTGGTCTCGGATGCCGAATTGGCGAACAGTTTGTCGACCCCGCCGATGACCTGCTCGTTGAGCGCGGGATCCGCCGTCTTGACGATGACCCAGCTTATGCCGTCGCGGCCGCTCGCCAGGGTCTCGTTGAAATAGGCGTAATGGCCGGCAAGCCCGCTCTCGTCCCCGCCTTTGTCGCGGGCGGTGTAGATGCCGCTGACCACGAAGTCCCACGTCTTCGAGCCGTCCGCCCGGGCATCGTTGAGTGCGAACAGCGGGACCCGGTCGCCCACCTTCCACCCGAACCGTTCGGCCAGCATGCGCCCTACGATCAGGCCGTTGCGGGTCTCGAGGAACGACTGGCGGTCGGCGGCGCTGAGCACGACTTCCGGGAACAGCGGCAGATAGCTTTCCGCGTCCATCATCACGATCGGCATCATGTTCTTGGGCTCGCGATAATAGCCCACCCCCCAGCGGACGTAGCTCGTGGCCTTGACTCCCGGGACTTTGGCGACCCGTTCGGCGTGCGCGAGCGGGATCGTCTGGCTGAAGCTCACCCGGCTGGTGACCATCAGCCGGTCGGCGGCCGAGACCTGGTCGCGCAGCTCGAAGGCCGACAGGAAGCTGCCGAGCACTCCGTAGATCATGAAGGCGATGGCGATGCACAGCAGCATCAGCGCGACCCGCACCTTGTTGCGCAGCAGGTTTTTGCGGACCAGGGTCAGAGCGTTCATGCGAACTGTCCTTCGCTGACGAACTCGCCCTTATCGAGGTGAAGAACATGGTCGGCGGCCTGGGCGGCGACCGGATCGTGGGTCACCATGACGATCGTCTTGCCGAGCTCGCTGCTGAGCAACTTCAGCATCGCCAGAATCTCGTCGGCGGTGTTGCGGTCGAGATCGCCGGTGGGCTCGTCGGCGAGGATGAGCTGGGGATCCGCCACCAGGGCCCGGGCGATCGCGACGCGCTGCTGCTGCCCTCCGGACAGCTCGCGGGGAAGGTGCCTGGCGCGGTCACTCAGGCCAACGATATCCAGGGCGGTGGCGACCTGCCGGGCCCGTTCGCCGCGGCTCATCTTGGTCAGGAGGAGCGGCAGCTCGACATTCTGGGCGGCGCTGAGCACGGGCATCAGATTGTAGAACTGGAAGATGAAGCCCAGGTTGGCCCCCCGCCAACGCGTGCGCTGCGACTGGCTGAGCCCATCGATCCGGCTTCCGTCGAACCACACTTCGCCGCCCGATATGACATCTATGCCGGCCAGGATGTTGAGCAGGGTCGTCTTTCCGGATCCGGAAGGGCCCATGATCGCAAGGAACTCACCCCGCCCGATCTCCATCGACAGATCGTGGAAGATCGCCACGGTCGCCCCCGGCTTCTCGAACGATTTGGACAGGTTGCGGATCAGGATCAGCGGGTCGGCCTGAGGCCGGCGGGGCATGAAGTTCATTTTGACGTCTCGCGGTTCGAGGGGGCCCGGTGGAACGTCACCTTGGCGGCCATTTGGGGGAGCATGCGTGGGTCGAGAGGGGCGATGTCGAGCCGGACCCGGACCGTGGCCCGGTTCCGGTCCGCCGACGGCACGATCGCGGCGACGACCGCGTCGAAGCTCTGCCCGGGATAGGCGTCCAGGTTGAGATCGGCGCGCTGGCCGGGCCGGACCTGCGAGATATAGGCCTCGTTGACGTCGACCTCGACTCCGAGGCTACTCATGTCCACGAGCGTTATCACGCCGGTGCGGGTGAAGCCGCCTCCCGCGGAAACCGGAGATACGACTTCGCCCACTTCGGCGTTCTTGTTGATGACGACTCCCGCGAAAGGCGCGCGGATCACGTGCCGGCCAACCGCCACGGCGGCGCCGTCCGCCGCCGCGCGCGCAACGGCGACGTTCGCCGAAGCCTCGACGATTTGCGCCGCCAGCATCCCCGCCTGGGCCCGGCTGGCTGTGAGCGACGCTACTGTGACGAAGCCTCGAGCCTTCAAGGCCTCGGCTCGCGCGACGACGCGCAGCGCTTCGCCGTGCTGAACGTTCAGCCCGGCAACGCCCGCCGAGGCGATCCTGACCTGGGCTCGCGCCGCGGCGAGCGCCGAGTCCGCGAGCGAGCTGTCGAGATAGGCGACGATCTGACCGGCGGCGACGTGCTCGCCTTCCGTGACCTGGATGGACCGGAGCTGGCCGGTGATCTGCGAGCCCACGGTCGCGGCTCGACGGGGCACGATGAAGCCGGAGGCGACCAGCGAACCGGATGCCGCGGGAGCGGCCGCCGGTGCTGGAGCGGTTACCGCCACGGCGGACGCGCCCGGACGCTCGGCGATGACGAGCAGCACCGCCGCCGCGCCCGCCGCGGCCGCTCCGGCCAGCGCGGCGACCGTCCGGATCGGCTGCCGCGCTTTCGCCGCCACCGGGACGGCGGGTGCCTCGGGGGTGCGCTCGATCCTCAAGGTCCGAAGCCGCTCGCGGAGGTCGCTGTCGCTGCCCTTCATGCGGCGGCTTTCGTGAGCCGGCGGCACCTTCGCGAGGTGAAGGCGAAGGAGAAGCCGCCGACCGCTCCGGCCAGCAGGTGCGGAAGCATCCACATCCCTATGGGGGCGCCGCCGCCCGCCGCCGCCGTGTAATAGTCGAAGGGCGCCAGCAGGAAGACTCCCGCAGTCGCGAACAGCCCCGCCAGGGTTGCGGCGGGATATGAGATGCCCTGCCCGCGAGCCCCCAGCCGAGCGAAGCCGGCCAGCAGCAGGATGAGGAGCGCGCCGAGGGTGAGCTTGGCGTAGGGAGGCACGTCGTCGGCGGCGTGCCACGTGGCGTTGATCAACGCTGCGACCTTCCCCTGCTGCACCGTGAACAGGGCGGCGGACAGGAACGTGGTCAGCACCCAGGCGCTGAGCCAGGCCACGAAGCCGCATTTGTGGCGAGCCCCGAAGGCCTTCAATCCCTCGGGTGCCGGGGAGATGGCAATGTCGGCCTGCTTCATGATAACAGCTCCAGTTCGAAGTCGCGGTTGACCGCACGGCGGTAGTGGGTGGATTCGCTGAGCAGCGAGCTGTGATCGCCCGAGCCGACCACCCGGCCGGCGTCGATCATCACGATCTTGTCCATTCGCTCGACGGCCGAGAGTCGGTGGGTGACGAAAATGCTCGTCCTGCCTCTCATCAGCTCGTGGAGGCCTTCGACGACGAAATATTCGCTTTCCTCGTCGAGATGCGAAGTGGCTTCGTCCAGAAGCAATATCTCCGGGTCGCGCAGGAACATGCGGGCTATGGCCACGCGCTGACGCTGCCCGCCCGAGAGCTTGACCCCCTGCTCGCCGATCTGCGTATCGACGCCGTCGGCGAGGCGCCCGACGAATTCGTCGCAATGGGAAAGGCGAAGGGCTCGGGCGAGATCGGCGGGGGCAGTCGCCGAATCGATGCCGTAGAGGATGTTCTCGCGGACCGTCCCGGCCATCATGGCCGTCGATTGCGCGACGTAGCCGATCTTGGAGCGCCACTCCGCAAGGTCGAAGCCGCTAATGTTCACCCCCCCGTAGAGGATTTGTCCGGCCTGCGGCTCGTAGAAGCGCTCGATCAGCGCGAGCAGGGTGGATTTGCCGCTGCCGCTGGTGCCGATGATGGCGGTTTTGCTCCCGGCCTCCAGCCGCAGCCCGTCAATTTCGAGCACCGCTGCGGCCGACGTTCCATAAGCGAAGCGGATGCCGGCGAAGGCGAGCGCCCGGGGAGGCCCCTTGGACGGGATAGATGCGCGGGCCGTCGAGCCCGGAGCATTCGCAACCTCGGGCGGCGTCCTCAGCACTTCGGCCATGCGAAGCGAGGCGCCCCGGGCGGTCGACAGGTGGGAGAAGAAGGAGGAGAGCTGCGCCAGCGGTCCGACGATGGCGAAAATGTAGATCAGGAAGGCGGTCAGGGTTCCCGGGCTGAGCGTGCCCTGCGCGACCCTCATTCCTCCGTAAGTCAGGATGGCGATCAGGGAGACGGTCACCGCCAGCGTGATGATCGGCTGCAAGGCGCATTCCACCCGTGCCACTCGGCGCCCCAGGGTGAAGAGTTGCTCGACCTCCACGCTGCCCCGGCGCTGCTCCAGGGCCTCCGAGCCGAAGGATTTGACCAGCCGGATTTCGGAGAACACCTGGGTCAGCCGCGCGCTCAGGCGCGCGGTCGTCTCCTGGAGCCCGAACGATACTTTGGAGAGGGTGACGATAACCGGCAGGCTCACCAGGAAGGCCCCGCCGACCACTCCGAACAGGATGGCCGCGAGGCCGACGTCGAGCGAGAACAGAACTATGGCCGAGCCCGCCAGCAGCAGTACGGCGAGAACCGCATGGAGTATCTCGCGCGACACCAGCTGCGACACGGTCTTGGTGTCGCTCATGATCCGGCTGGTATGGTCGCCGCTGGCGCGATCCTCGAAATAGGTCACCGGCGCCCTGATCAGGCTGGCGAACAGGGCCTGCTTCAGCCCGGCGACAACCCGCAGCCCGACCGAGGCCAGTATGTAACGGCTGCTCGCCGACGCAGCGGTCGTCAGGAGCAGCACCGCGCACAGCCACTGGACGCCCGGGTCGGCGAGCACCTCGCGGGCGGCCAGCCCGCCTTTGCCGAGATCGTCGATGATGTCCTTGGTGAGCAGCGGGAACCACAAGGTGCCCGCGACCTCGACGAGCGCGAGGATGGAGGCGAGGGCGATCAGCCGAAGGCGCGGCCGGCTCTGTCCGATGACGAAGAGCAGGTCGGAGAGCGAAGCCGCGCTCGCGGCCGGCAACTTGTTGGTGAGTGGAGCTGCCGTCACGCGGCCAGCGCTTCGAGCCGGACCAGCTGGTGGCGGCACCAGCCCGAAACCAGTTCGCTGTCGCTTCGGGTGCCGCCCTCGAACACGGCGACGCAGTCGTCGCGGCTGTGCTTGGTGGCGGCGATCGACCGCAGCGCCATCATCCGTACGCGCTCGGTCACATGGGACTTGGAGGTCTCGACGAGATAGTCGAGCCCGTCTTCGTCGCCGACCCCGGCGATGAGCGGCATCAGGCAGGCGAGCGGCATCCGGTTGAGCATCTTCGAGACGCTGCCGTTCTCGATGTCGAACATATATTGGTCGAGCGCTCCGCCGCGCACGGACAGCTCCATCACGTTGAGGCTGACCGACATGGATTCCGGCGGGAGCTGGTCGTGGATGTCGACGAAGGCCCGGTACAGCATGACCTTGCCCTCGTGCAGGGCCGACTTCTCGACGAACCTGATGTCGACCTCTTCACCCGGATAGCCCGCCGTGGTGTCATAGTCGTAGACATAGTAATTGCTGCTGTACCCCGGTCCGAAATAGCCCACCGTCAGGAAATTGAACGAGTGATCGTGCGGCCGGTGGTAGAAGAATTGCTCCGGCCCGCTCGAGCGCAGGATATGGTCGTCCGATGACGGCCAGAAGTTCGCGCGCAGAAAGAACTTCTCGTCCCGGGCCGTCGGCGTGGTCAGCATGATCACCTGCGGCCCGTAGCGATTGGCGCCGGCGCCGAGCTTGGACCGGGTCTTCAGCTCGCCGAGAGCCAGGTCGGAGAGGAAGGTGCGGTTGTTGCCGAGCCGCTTGAGCATCGGGCCGGCCTCGATCATCGAGTCGTCGTCCGACGTGTCGATCTTCGCCTCGTTGAGGTATTGGACGAGGTCGTCCAGACCGATGGCGTCCTCGGCGTCGGTTACATTGTTGTCGATCACGATGGGCATCTTGAAATCTCCGTTGCGATTGCGCTCAGGCGGCGGCCGCGACCCATTCAGGGGGAAAGAACTGCTTCAGGGTCGCCGCGGCGGCGCGGCGTACCGCGGGCTGCGGGTCCTGTTCGCTCATTTGGACCAGGCGGGGATGAGCCCAGGCCGCATCGAGGCCGATACATTCGCGCATCGTGTGCCAGCGCACATAGTGAGACGGATGAGAGAGCAGGCTCTCCATCTCCTCCATCGAGTCGGTCCGCCCGAACATCCGCATCGCGGTGGCGAGCATCTGGAGCCGGGTCGGCTCCTGCGAGGGCGAGCTCGCTCCGACCAGCTTGAGCGTGTCGATGTCGAATTGCAGTGACATCGGCGCTCCGCCCTGGTGCATCTGTACCTGGAGACAGAGCGCACTCGAGCCCGCCTTCGAATTATATTCGAAGGTTTCGAAATTCCCGAAGGTGGCACGGTCGCCGCTGCCGAAGGTCTGGTTGCAGACGCGCTCCGGCGTGATTTCCATACGGGCGATATCGTCCTCGTCGGCGAAAGGCGGGATGCGCCACGTCGTGAGCTCTACCTGGTGGGCCCGGTAGAAATAGAGGGCGGCCGGGAGACCCGCGAAGGTCAGCGACCGCTTCTGGCCGGGCTTGCGCTGCTTGGAGAGCTCGATCTCGTAGCCGTCCATGGACATCAGGATGGCGGTGAACTGGTCGGTGGCGACGAGCACCAGGCCGCTGAAGAAGCTGCCTTCGACGGGCTGAAACGACGAGGCGTAGAGGGGGTTTGCCTCGGCGCATTCGCGCTCCTTGGCGATGATCAGCTTTACCCGCTCGAAGGTAAAGAATTCCTCGCACAAGGAGAATATCTGGTCCGGCGTCATCGCCTTGAGATCCTTCATGCGTTCCTTGAGCTGGTCGAAGTTCAACTCCCCGTTATAGTAACGGACGGCCTGGTCGTTCTGCTCGATGAGGCGCGTGTTGAACCCAGGGGCATTCAGCAGCGACAAGATTTTCTCGGCGTTTTTCATTTCAAAACCTCAAGGAGCAGAACAGCCGGGGCAAGGATGCATGGCCCGGAAAAAAGAACGCACCTCCGCTCAGAACATGATGCCGAGGATGACTCCGACGTGGTCGATCAGGGCGGCGCCCACCGCGGTAGGATTGTGCTTGGACGCGCCCGGGGCGCCGACTTCGATATCCAGGGCAGGAAGCTTGTTGACGTTCACCATCGCGATATTCCTTATCTTGGCTCTTCGGGACGGGCCGCTTGCTCGTATTGAGGGCAGGTACGCCCGGGCTTGGATTTTCCGGACGTACCTGCCGACGCTGCGGCCCAATCGGCGGCGGCGATCCTCGCGATCGCCTTCCTCAGGGCCGCTGCAGCCTGGACTCAGCCCGGATTGCTGACCGCGATGACGATGCCGAGCAGGACGCCGGCAACGATCTGGCCGACGATGACCGGCGAATGCTTGGCGGAACCCTGGACGCCGACTTCGAGATCCAGAGTGGGGAGCCTGTTGACGTTGATCATGGTTGATCCCTTTCAATTAGATGAGATTAAAAAATGACGCCGATAATCGCCGCAATACGAGCGGTAATGGCGCAGAGAACGGCTTCTTCGGTCTGCTCGACGACCATTCCGGCCTCGAACTCCAGCTGTGGGAGCCGGTTAACATCGATAGTCATAACTACTCTCCAAGTTTGTAGTGCCATGGTTTAACACGACACCTGTCACGAAATCGGAGTATGCCTTCGTAGCTTTGGCAAGACTGTAAGTCCGCCAGAAATATAAAGGCAATCTCGCTTCCCGCTCCAGTGTTGCAAAATACCGGTCTTGGCAGTCATCCTCGACCGGCAGATGCAGTCTTATGTGATATTCGATTATCATCAAGCGCTGACGGGCCCATTGTGGGCCTAGTTCTGGCACTTACCTGCGAGTAGACTTGGCCGCTGCTTTCCGGCGCTGTTCTGCGGCCGAGTTCGGCGCGAACCCCGTCAAAATAGGAATCGAGAATCAGTCGGCTGCCGGCGCTCAGCGCGATCCAGTAGCGACGGGCGTCGCCCTTGTCCGGATAGCGCACGAGCTTCGCCTCCCGGACCAATGCGGCGATACAGCGCTGCGCCGTCGACCTCGGCACGGCGGCGGCGATGCCGAGGCTCGAGGTGGAGATCCGCTTGCCGCGCTTCTCCGCCACGTACAGGTCCAGCAGGATGTTCCATACGGGATCGCCGAGGCGGAAGTTGAGCAGGAATCGGTCCCTCACCAGCCCAGCCTTGATGACCTCGGCCGCGGTCTCCCGATTTCGGTGGTCTCGCTCGCCTAATGGCGCCGGACTATCGTCCTCATAAGCGGCCACTCCGGAAAATACACCCAGGGCAGTCATATGAATTGGCAGGAACGAGGTAATAATCAAGGCTGCTTCTCCGCCCGAGGGGGGATTCTATAACCTCCTGATCTTATGACACTTTTCTGAAGCTCTTACCAATAACTTCGTGATGCACTCCATATCGGCGCCATCAGGCAGAGATAAAACTAATCCTATGCTTCTTTTTTATTAGGTAATCGGATGTGAATTCTTCTCGCAGCGGGAGATGAGCCGTTCACCTGCAAGAGGCTGTGGATTGACTTCAAGCGCGGAACACGGATTCCGTTCTCGAGGTGGCGCGCCCTGCGGGAGGGCGCCCCTCGTGAAGCCAGGGTCGGTCAGTGCTCGAGGACGAACTTCGCCCCGAAGCGGGCATTCTCCTCGTCTCCGCCGTCAGCGACGGCCTGAGGGGCGTCCGCAAACAGAGCCTTCCTTCCGACCTTCGCGGCTCGAGTCGAGCGGATATGCGCCAGGAACAGGCGCAGGAGGGAGCAGCTATCCCGGCACGGGTCGGTCTAGGCCGGCTCCGTCATTCCGGCGAAAGCCGGATCAGGTCCTGGATGACGGTCGAGGGTTCAGCATTCCGGCCCCGAGCAGCAGCAGCAGCTTCGAATCCATCGCCACCCCCGAGTCGCGCCGCGCGGCGGCGAAGGCCGCCACCTCCTCCAGCTTCACCCGATGCACCTGGATATCCTCGCCGGCGACCCCGCCGCCGTCGCCGACCCGGGTCAGCCCTTCGGCGCGAAGCAAGGTGAAGCCCTCCGACGACATCCCCGGCGAGGCGTGGTAGCGCCCGAGATCGACCGCCCGCGCGGCCGTGTAGCCGGTCTCCTCCTCGAGCTCGCGGATCGCGGCCGAGGCCGCCGCCTCGCCTTCCTCCTCATCGCCGACCAGGCCGGCGGGAAGCTCGAGGCAGCGCGCCCCGATCGGCACTCGATATTGCTCGACGAGGAGGACGTGCCCTTCGTCCACGGCGAGGATCACCGCCGCGCTGACGCCGCGGGTGCGGGAGACGAACTCCCACTTGCCCAGCTTCTTCGCCTCGATGAAGCGGCCGCTCCAGACGACCTCCGGCTCCTCCCGGTCGTCCTGAGCCTGAACCCGGGTCACAGCTCGATCAGCCGGTCCGGAAGCTCGTTGGGATTGTCGAGGGTCGGCGGCAGGCACCCGGCCAGCACCTCGCCGATCTTTTCGACCGCGAGCGCCATGCCTTCGCCCGGCCGCCCCGACTTCACGCCCTCGACCAGGGCCGCCATCGCCTCCCCCCACTCGTCCGGCTCGACCCGGCCGTGGATCGCCTCGTCGGCGACGATCTCGGCGCGATGCTCGAGCAGTGACAGGTAGAGGAGGATTCCCGTGCGGCCCTTGGTCCGCTTCTCGGTCCCGGCCCGGAACAGCTCGACGGCGCGGCGCCGGACCCGGCGGGTCTTGGTGCTCGCCGGAGTCAGGGCCATTCGAAGCGGCATCCAGGCGCAGGCGAAGCGGACGATCAGGAAGACGATCGCCATGGCCACGACGAGCACGAGCATCGCCAGCCGGAAGCTCAGCGATGCGTTCCAGCCGAAGACCAGCCCCAGGGCCCAGTCGATCCACGATTGCGGCAGTATCGCCGCCAGCGTCGGCACGAGCAGCATCGCCAGCACCGCATAATGGAGGCCGACATCGTGATAGGCGTCGGAACGCGGAGCGACGATGGTGACGATCTCGCCGTCGCTCGACCGCTCGGCTTTGGCCACCGCCTCGGTGACCAGCTTGTGGTCGGCCTCGCTGAACCTGGGCGTCACCATCCTCCCGAGGCTCCGCCGCCGCCGAACGAGCCGCCGCCGCCGCTGAAGCCGCCGCCGCCGCTAAAGCCCCCGAAGCCGCCGCCGCTCGAGCCGCCGCCCCAGCCGCCGCCCATCCCCGGCCCCCATACCCAGACCCCGGAGCGGCGATGCCGCCGACCGCGCCGGCCGCCCCGGAACATCGGCAGGACGAAGAAGAAGAACACGATCCCCCAGAAGATGAGCGGGAAGATCGAGCCGTCGTCGCCGCTCTCGAGCGTGGCCGACTGCTGCGCGGCGAGCGCCTTCTGCTCCGCCACTTCGGGCGGCGCCTGCAATTGCTCGATGATGGCGTCGGCGCCGGCGTTGATTCCGCCTGGATAATCGTCCCGCTTGAAGGCCGGGAGTATCTGCTCGCTGATGATCTGGTGGGAGAGAGCGTCGGTCATGATCGGCTCGAGCCCGTAGCCGACGTCGATCCTCACCTTGCGCTCGTTGGGGGCGACGAGAAGGATGATCCCGTTGTTCGCCTCCTTTTGGCCGATCCCCCACGTCCGCCCGAGCTGGTAGCCGTAATCGGCGATATCGTAGCCCTGCAGGCTCGGAACCGTCGCGACGATCAGCTGCCGGCTGCTCGCCGTCTCGAGCGCCTCCAGCTTCTGCGACAGCGCCGCTTCGTCGGCGGCGGGGATGATGTTCGCCGAATCGACGACCCGGCCCGTCAGCTTCGGGAAGTCCTGCGCCGCCGCGGGGGCGGCGACGAGGAGCAGCGGCAGGAGGAGGAAAGTCCGGATCACCGGCCCCGTCAGCGGCTGGTGTTCGTGTCGAAATCCACCGTCGGCGCCACGTCCGCATTGGGAGTCGTCGCCTCGAAGGTGGCCATCGGCTCGGCGCCGTAGATGACCTTGGCGCCGATGACGGCCGGGAAGGTCCGGATGGTCGTGTTATAGTTCTGGACGGCTCCGTTATAGTCGCGGATGGCGATGTTGATCCGGTTCTCCGTGCTCTCGATCTGGCTCATCAGGGTGGCGAAATTGCCCTGGCTCTGAAGCTGCGGATAAGCCTCCTGCAGGCGCTGCAGCGAAAGGGTCAGGCGGTTCTGGGCGTCGGCGAACCGGGCCATGGCCTGGGGATCGGTGAGCTGGTCGCCGGTGACGGTGATCCGGGTCGCGTTGGCCCGCGCCTCGGTCACTCCGGTGAGGATCCGTTCCTCGGAAGCCGCGGCGCCCTTCACGGTCGAGACGAGGTTGGGGATGAGGTTGGCTCGGCGCTGATGGGCGGCCTGGACGTCGGCCCACTTGGCCTTGGCCTCCTCCTCGGCGGTCGGGATCGAGTTCACTCCGCAGCCGGAAAGCGAAACCGCCGCCACCGGAACCAGGAAGGCGGTCATCAGGGAAGTGCGCTTCATTTCGGGCCCCTCGTTCATCTGTCGGCAAGGAAGTAGGGACTTCGATCCGCCCTCGCAACGGGTAGGCCGTCTTTCACTTTAAATTCAGGCGGGATCGCCTATATGGGATCTGCCGGGTTCGCCCGGCTATGGTGATAAAGTGCAGCGTGCAATAGACGCAGCGGACCCGGGGGCGGTACCCGGCGGCTCCACCAGGTGGGCCGAGCCTATTGGGGCGACACGCATGAAGCGTGCCGCCCCCGCGGCTCAGCTGATGGGGCCGAACTAGGATCGACGTGTGTTGAAAAGCGCTGTTTTTGCCCGGCCTGAATGCGCCGTAAAACCGTTCATAACCACAAGTGCCAACGACAACGAGGCGCTCGCGATTGCTGCTTAATCCCAACCCTCACGGGTAAGATTAAGTAGGCCAAAAGCGCGGTTCGGGCCGCACCGGGCAACAGAAGCGGATTCCAGCGGTACGGGGAGCACCGGGCAACAGAAGCTCCCCACTTTCCCTCATCCCGTCGCCCCAGCGAAGGCTGGGGCCCCGGCGAGTGAAAGGCGCGGTGTTCTTCACCCGCCGGGATTCCCGCTTTCGCGGGAATGACGTATAGAGCTGTCCCATGCGCCCAACCCTCCTCCTCGCCCTCCTCGTCCTCCTCGCCGCCTGCGAGCCGGAGCCCGAGAACATCCAGGCCAAGGCCGAGACGATGTCGCGCCAGCTCGAGGAGCGCGCCAACCAGATCAGGGCGGAAGCCGAGAACGGGGTCGAAGCCCAGGCCGCGCCGCTCGAAAAAGAGGCCGACGCCCTCCTCAACCGGATCGCCGGCAACGCGACCGGGAAGGTCGCGGACGAGCCCGTCAACGCCCGATAAGATCGGCGACAGCCGCCGAAGCGATAAGCCGCGGTTCAGCTACGGCACCGTAACGACCGGCGCTCCACTGCAGGAGAATATGCCATGCCGTCCCGGACACTTCTGGCCGCTGCCGGCCTTTTCCTCGCCGGCGCGACGACGGCCGCGGCCTGCGCGAACCTGTCGACTCCCAGGCGCAATCTCAGCGATGCCGATATCGCCGCCTACGCCGCCGCGAAGTTCGACAAGAGGGCGATGATGTTCAAGCGGGTGGCGCTGGGCCGCCACCGCGGCCTTCCCGTCGTCGCGATCCATCCCTGCGGCGACGTCTGCCCCGTCTATACCCGCCGGATCGTCCATTACGACGTCCCGGTCGCCGATTGCGCTCGCCGCGGCGGGATCGTCCGGGAGGAGCTGATGCCGAGGGGTCCGGCGGTCGCCCGCCAGCCCTTCTGCGTCCCCGCCGTCCTCGCCGGGCCGAAGCCGTCCCGGCCCTGAGGCGCGTCCCACGATCCTGGAGTGACGAATGAAGATCCCCGGTCCCGGCGCCTTCGCCCTCTTCATCCTCCTCGCCTTTCTCCCGGCCGCCCCCGCCGCCTCGGCGGAGGCGCCCTCGGCCGAGGAAGGAATTCGGGCCACCCTCTCGCGCTGGTATGAAGAGCTTGCCAAACGCGACAAGGGCCGCCTCTGGGGGCTGACCGCTCCGGGCTTCATCGACTCGACGCCGCCCGTCTACAATGCCAGGACCCGATCGCGCGCCGCCGGCCCGCGCGTCTATGGATCGCTCGCCGCCCGGGCCTTGAAATTCTCCTGGGAGATCGATTCGCTCCGCCGCGATTCCAGCTTCGCCAAGGTCCAGGTCTGGGAGCGCGGCTATTTCTACGCCTCCGCCCCCCAGGTGACCTACGAACGCGCCGCCGCAACCACCTTCATCCTCGAGCGGAGCGTGAAGGACGGACGCTGGCGCATCGCCGCCCACCAGTCCGGCGGCTACGGGATCCCGCCGAACAAGGTCACTCGCCCGATGCCGGACCTCAGGGACCTCTACTACGCGACCCAGGGCAGGAACCGCGACCCCGCCGCCGACGCGCGGGCGGCGGCGCAGCGGCGCTAGCCATCCGCGGCGCCACGAAAAAAAGGCCCCGCGTCGCCGCGGAGCCTCTCCTTTCGGACCGGCGCCCGTCGCCGGCGGGACGCGCCTTACTGGGCGTTCTCGGCCGGGACGTTGACGTCGACGTCGGGAACCTGGACGGTCTTGTTCTCCATCCCGACATCGACGTCGGGCGTGGTGACGTTGAATTCGGGGAGCTGGCCGCCGGTCGCGTTGACGTCGACGTCGGGCATTTGCCCGTTCTGGGTCTGATCGACGTCGCAGGCCGCCAGGCCCAGGCCGCTTACCGCCAGCATGATCAGGGTCTTCTTCATGATTGCTTCCTTTCGTCTTCCCCATGCCAAGACGCCCCGGCTCAGCCGAGGCGCCCGTCGGCAGAAGGGAGTAGCCTGCCAATGCCGCTGCGTGACCGGCGACCCCGTTCCTAACCTGCGATAAGATTCTATGTTCCGCCCCTGTCACAAAAAAAGGCCGGGCGGCTCAGCCCCGCCGGTGCCGGCGGACCATCCGGATCGCTTCGTCGATCGACGGCGGCGGCGCTCCGGTCTCGTCCGGATTTCCGAAGTGGAACGGCCGAGCCCGCTTCGCCGCGCTCGCCGCCCCGATCCACGCCGCGGCAAAGGCCCGCGCCTCCCGGACGCGCCGCCGGAAGTCGGGCCAGCGCCGCCAGTGCGCCTCGTAGGAGGAGACCGTCATCCCCGCCCGGTGGCAGGCGAGCTTCAAATTGTTGCATTGCCTGAGCATGCCCAGGAACCGCGCCTCGGCCCGGGGGGTCCATTGCGCGCCCGGGCTCCTGACCAGTTGCGGCGGCCGCCTCCCCGCCCGCTGAACGACGAGGTCGACGCCGCCGCGCCGCTTCCACGCCCCCGGCGGCCGGTTGCACACGCCCCCGCCGAGCCGCTCCGCCGACTTCGCCTTGGCCGCCCGGCACTCCGAATCGAACCCCGGATCGTTCCGCCGGGCCAGCGCCACCCACGAGCGCGACACCCCCGCCTGCTCCGCCGAAAGCGTCAAATTGCCCGACTGCGCATAGGCCTTGAGGAACGCGCGGCGCGCGCCCTCGCCGATCTTCGCGGTCACCGCCCCCTCCCGATCGTCCCGGCCCCCTCGAAGGACCCGCCTGAGAACGAAAGAGGATATCGCGATTCGGAAGGTCCGTGTCCTTCAATCTAGGGCGCGTCGGTCGATGAAGCGGGTCGGCGCAGGACGCGCGCCTCGGTCCACTCCCACACGTGCTTGCTGAGCCAGCCGCAGTAAGTACCCTCCATCACCTGGGCGACGACCAGCTTGTCGCCGCCGTCGAGCTTCGAGCGGAGATCGGCGGTCACCTGCCCCGCCGACAGGGGAGTCGATACGAATCGGATCGATTCCAGCTCCGGATCGCCGACGCTCTCATACCGGTCGAGATGCGCGACGAACGCCGCCCAGGCGGAGTCGTAATCCGGCTTCTCTTCGTTCATGACCCAGACGACCAGGTGGACATTCACAGCTGCTCTCCAACCAACGGGGACGGACGCCTTGGCGACTCTGCCCCCTTCCGCCCTATAACCCGAAGGAATCGCTCGGCGCTATCCAGCCTTGCATGGCCGCCGGCCCGCATTTCCCGCGACCATCGAAAAGCGCCTATTCGGGCTTGGCATAATGCGCTAACCGGTGAATTCAGCCATGTGGGGCATGGACGAGACGTGACCGAGGATCGGCAAGCCTATGTGCCCGAGCAGGCCAGCCTGCTGGCGATCAGCCGAGTGCTCGAGGAGACGGCGCGGATGCTCCACGACTGGGCGCTCGCCGACGACCAGCCGCTCAGACGCCCGGCCGACAAGCCGATGCCGGTCACGGCGAGCCTCGTCCGAACCATCATCGCCGCCCGCCGGCACCGCCGCGATTTCCTCGGCTTCGACGCCGGCGACCCCGAATGGAGCCTGATGCTTGAGCTCTACGCCGCCCGCCTCGAAGGCCGCCAGCTCCACCAGACCGGCCTCTCGGTCGCCGCCGGCGTCCCCAGAGCACCGCCCTCCAAGCCACCCGCCGCCTGGTCGAAGCCGCCTCTTCACCACCAGGCCCGATCCCCGCGACGGCCGCAAGCTCCTCGTCGCCCTAACCGCCCCCGCCGCCGAACGAATCCGCTCCTACCTCACCGCCGCGCTGGAAATCGGTTCGCCGGTGGTCTGAGCCCCACTGCTCCCCGGCGAAGGCCGGGCCCAGCGGCACAGGCAGAGAAACTGGATCCCGGCCTTCGCCGGGAAGCAAAGGCGGCGGCGAGCCCGATCGATCCGAAATTATGCCAAGTTTGAATAGAATTTCCCGCTCCCTACGTCGGCGCCCATGGCGGGCTACAACGACGAACGCGCCCGCCTGGAGCGCAAGCTCTGCCAGCTCCTCATCCAAGCCCGAGAAGCCGCCGGCCTGAACCAGACCAAGCTCGGCAAGGCGGTCGGCCGCTCCCAAAGCTTCGTCTCCAATTATGAGCGCGCGCAGCGGCGGCTGGACCTGCCGGACTTGATCCTGGTGTGCCGGGCGATGGGCGTGGACCCGGTGGAGATTCTCAGGCGGCTGGATTGAAACTGCGCGGATTTCGTCCTATGTCAGGTTCAAGGATTGGGCATTTCCCGGTCGACGTTGGGGCTTCGGATTACCGCCGGGGCCCCTTCGTTCATGGAAACACCTCGAAATCGTTCACGCGCTGCCAGATCGCCTCGACGGCGCGATTGGGCTGATCCGGCCGCAAAGCCCGTAGCGCCAGCGGCCGGGCGATCAGGTCGCTTATCTGATGTCCGGCGAGATTTGCCGCTTTGGCAACGAATACGGGCTCGAAGCCCATCGCCTTGAATGGAGCGCGTTTCCATCCCCATTCGGCTTGGCCGGCGGCAATGCGTCGAAATTCCAGCTCCAGTTCCTGGTCTTCACCCTTGCCGCGCCCCTCGAACAATACGTGAGTCAGCCGTCCCTTCTGCCCTTGCGCCATCAGGCGCGAGCAAAGCTTCTCCATCAGGAAATGCATTGCGACCTGATAGGGATTCCAGGGATCCGAATAGCGGGCGCGATGCTTCTCCTTGTCGATCACCGCCGCATAGATTTGCATCCGGATGCCGGCCATCATTGCGGTCAGCTCGTCGAAGAAGGCTTCCCGAGCTGCGCGATCGCGGCGGAGCAGATCGAAGGGCGGAAGCTGCTTCCTGATCTCGCGCTCGTGCAGAACGACGGCGTCATGGCCAAACCATTTGAACTTGAAGGCCCGAAGCGCCGGCTCGACCTCGCCCAGGTACACCTCTTTCTCGAAGATGCAGAAGACGAGCGAGAAAAGCGGGAATTCCGGATCGATGCTTTCCATCCCGTGGTCGCCGCTCTCATCGGCGAAAACGATGTAATCGCTATAAGCCATGCGTCTCTCGTGAACGCTCCCCCATCCTCGACAAAGCTACTCGCCCGCCAGCCCTTTCGCCGCCAGCCGCCGAAGCGCCTCCGGCCGCGAAGGCAGGTCCGGCTGCTCCCGCCGCCAGGCATCGATCCGCTCAAGAAGGTCCGGCTGGACGCGGGCGCCAATGAACGTGCCCGACTGCCCGGGTCGCTTCTTTCTGGGGTTTTCAAAATCCACCATTGCCGCCGCCCCGGACTTTTGTTATCAAAAGCGAGCCGAGAGAAAGCGCCAACTTCCTCCCGGCTCTGACCAACGACCACCTGTTGTGGAGGTGATGATGGCTGCCCGTCAGCCTAGCATCAGCCGACGGCGTGTCCTAGGCGCCGCGGCTGCAATACCGCTTCTGCCTCTCGCCCCCGTTCGGGCTGAGCCTGTCGAACCCCTCACCGTCCCAAGCCGCGAGGCATGGGACCGCAACCTGACCCGCTACCGCGACCTCGCCGCCCGAGCGAAGAAGGCCGAGGAAACCGGCTG
>JASLBD010000063.1 GCA_030146745.1 Allosphingosinicella sp.
CACGATCACCCGCACCGCGCCGCCGTTCTTGAGGCGCCCGAAGAGCACGTCGTCGGCGAGCGGCGTCTTGATCGTGGTCTGGATGAGGCGGGCCATCGGCCGGGCGCCCATGGCCTCGTCGTAGCCGTGCTCGGTCAGCCACTCGCGCGCCTCGTCGGAGAGCTCGATCGTGACGTTGCGGTCGGCGAGCTGGGCCTCGAGCTGGAGCACGAACTTGTCCACGACCTTCTGGACCACCTCCTTGGGCAGGTGGCCGAAGGAGATCGCGGCGTCGAGGCGGTTGCGGAATTCCGGCGCGAAGAGCCGGTTGATCGCCTCCATGTCGTCCCCTTCCCGCTTGGCGCGGGTGAAGCCGAAGGCCGGCTTGGCGAGATCGGAGGCGCCCGCGTTCGTGGTCATGATGATGATCACGTTGCGGAAATCCACCTGCTTGCCGTTGTGGTCCGTCAGCTTGCCGTGGTCCATGACCTGCAACAGGATGTTGTAGAGGTCCGGATGCGCCTTCTCGATCTCGTCCAGCAGCAGGACGCAATGCGGGTGCTGGTCGATGCCGTCGGTCAGCAGGCCGCCCTGGTCGAAGCCCACATAGCCGGGAGGCGCGCCGATGAGGCGGCTGACCGTGTGGCGCTCCATGTACTCCGACATGTCGAAGCGCAGGAGCTCGACCCCGAGCGTGGTGGCGAGCTGCTTGGCGACCTCGGTCTTGCCGACGCCCGTGGGGCCGGCGAAGAGGTAGGAGCCGATCGGCTTCTCGGCGTCGCGCAGGCCGGCGCGGGCGAGCTTGATCGAGGAGGTGAGCGCCTCGATGGCCTTGTCCTGGCCGTAGACCACGCGCTTCAGCATGGTCTCGAGGTTGGCGAGCACCTCGGCGTCGTCCTTCGACACAGTCTTCGGGGGGATGCGGGCCATCGTCGCGATGGTGGCCTCGATCTCCTTGACCCCGATCGACTTCTTGCGCCGGTGCTCCGGCAGCAGCATCTGCGACGCGCCCGTCTCGTCGATCACGTCGATCGCCTTGTCGGGCAGCTTGCGGTCGTTGATGTAGCGCGCCGACAGCTCCACGGCCGCCTTGATGGCGTCGTTGGTGTAGCGGAGCTTGTGGAACTCCTCGAAATAGGGCGTGAGGCCCTTCACGATCTCGATCGTGTCGGGGATCGAGGGCTCGTTCACGTCGAACGTCTGGAAGCGGCGCACGAGGGCCCGGTCCTTCTCGAAGTACTGGCGGTACTCCTAGTAGGTGGTCGAGCCGATGCAGCGGATCGTGCCGCCGGAGAGGGCGGGCTTCAGCAGGTTCGACGCGTCCATCGCGCCGCCGGAGGTGGCGCCGGCGCCGATCACCGTGTGGATTTCGTCGATGAACAGGATCGCGTCCGGGAGCTTCTCAAGCTCGTTCACCACCGCCTTCAGCCGCTCCTCGAAGTCGCCGCGATAGCGGGTGCCGGCCAGCAAGGCGCCCATGTCCAGCGCGTAGATCACCGCTTCCAGGAGCACGTCGGGAACGTCGCCCTCGATGATCTTGCGGGCGAGGCCTTCCGCGATCGCGGTTTTGCCGACGCCGGGGTCGCCCACGTAGAGCGGGTTGTTCTTCGAGCGGCGGCACAGGATCTGGACCGTCCGGTCGACCTCCGGACCGCGCCCGATCAGCGGATCGACCCGGCCGCTCAGCGCCTTCTCGTTCAGATTGACGGTGAACTGCTTGAGCGCGCTCTCATTCTTCTTCTTGCCCTCCTCGGGCTTGGATTCCTCGACGCCCTTGACCTCCTGCGGCTCGGACGCGGCCTCGCCCTTGCCGACTCCGTGGCTGATGTAGCTGACGGCGTCGAGGCGGCTCATGTCCTGCTGCTGGAGGAAATAGACGGCGTAGCTTTCGCGCTCGGAGAAGAGCGCGACGAGGACGTTGGCGCCCGTCACTTCGTCGCGGCCCGAGGACTGGACGTGGAGGATCGCGCGCTGGACGACGCGCTGGAAGCCGCTGGTCGGCGACGGATCGGTCTGGCCGTCGACCTTCAAGGCCTCCAGTTCGCTGTCGAGATAGGCGCGAACGGCCTCGCGCAGCTCCTTCAGATCGCCTCCGCAGGCGCTCATCACCTTGGAGGCGTGGGCGTCTTCGGTCAGGGCGAGCAGAAGGTGCTCGAGGGTCGCATATTCGTGCCGGCGGCCGCTGGCTTCCGCCAAGGCGGTATGCAGGGTCTGTTCGAGTTCGCGGGCGAAGGAAGGCAAGTCGGTTACTCCTCAAAGCCCGCAAAAATTCACGGACTACATGGCCTTAATGTCGGGCGTCGGACTGCCCTCATCAAGCGCACCTCCAAAAAAGCTGGGGAAAAGGCCGAATGTTCCCTTAGCTTTCGTCATTTCTTGAATAGCTGCTCTGCGCTTGCCCGGTGGTTAACCGCGGCATCGATCTTGGCGCGGACTCGCTCGATCTCGGCTTCGAGCGCTTCGATCCGGGCATGGAGCTCGTCGACCGAAAGCGGATCCAGGTCCTGCCGGCCCAGTTGGGCCAGGGGATCGTCGGGCTTGCTTGGGAAGAGCTCGTCCAGGTCCATCGCCTTCAGACTCTCCCTTCCGGGCCGCGCCGTCAACCCGAAGGGCTTGCGTCGCCGCCCTTTCGGCGCGAGGCGTGACCGCATGGACGCAATCCCGGATAAGATGATCGCCATTGACCCTGCAGCTCCCGGCGGGCCGGAGGTGCTCCGGCCGGTCGAGCGGCCGGTGCCGGAGCCGGGGCCGGGCGAGGTGCTGATCCGGGTCGAGGCCGCGGGCGTCAACCGGCCCGACGTCATGCAGCGCCTCGGTCTCTATCCGCCGCCGCCCGGGGCGCCGACCATTCCCGGGCTCGAGGTGGCGGGGACGATCGTCGGCGGCGGTCGCGACGGAGAGCGGGTCTGCGCCCTGGTGGCGGGCGGCGGCTATGCGCAATATTGCGCCGCGCCGGAAGGCCAGTGCCTGCCGGTCCCGGCCGGCTTCTCGATGGTCGAGGCGGCGGCGCTGCCCGAGACCTTCTTCACCGTCTGGGCCAACCTCATCCAGCGCGGCGGCGCCAGGGCGGGCGACACCGTCCTGGTCCACGGCGGCACCGGCGGAATCGGCACCACGGGGATATTGGTAGGGAAGTTGACAGGCCTGACCGTCATCGTCACCGCCGGCTCCCCGGAAAAATGCGCTCGCGCGCTGGAGATCGGAGCCGCCCACGCGATCGACTACAAGGCGCAGGATTTCGCCGCCGAGGTGAAGCGCATCACCGGCGGCGCCGGAGTCGCGGTCGTCCTCGACATGGTCGGCGGCGATTATGTACCGAGGAACCTCGCCTGCCTCGCCGAGGAGGGGCGGCACGTCTCGATCGCCGCGCAACGCGGGCCCAGCGTGGAGATTCCGATCTGGGACGTGATGCGCAAGCGCCTGACCCTGACCGGCTCGACCCTTCGGGCGCGGCCGGCCGGGTTCAAGGCGGCCCTCGCCGACGAGCTTCGGCGCGAGGTCTGGCCGCATCTTGAGGCTGGCCGGATCCGTCCCGTCATCCACTCCACCTTCCCCCTGATCGACGCCGCGGGCGCGCATCGGCTGATGGACAGCGGCGAGCATGTCGGGAAGATCGTGCTGGAAGTCGGGAAGGGGTGCCGGACTTGAACGAAAAACCAATCCTCCACGAATATTCCCAATCCGGGAATTGCTACAAGATCCGGCTCACCGCCGCCCTACTCGGGGTGCCGATCGAGCGGCGCGAATATGACATCCTCAAGGGGGAAACCCGGACCCCGGAGTTCCTCGCCGGCGTCAATCCCAACGGCCGAATCCCGGTGCTTCAGGTCGGGGACCGCTTCATCCCGGAAAGCAACGCCGCCTGCTTCTTCCTCGCCGATGGTACGGAGCTTGTCCCGGAGGACCGGTTCGGCCGCGCCGACATGCTTCGCTGGATGTTCTTCGAGCAATATAATCACGAGCCGAACGTCGCGACCCTGCGCTTTTGGCTCGCCTTCCTCGGCGAGGATCGGCTGAGCGATCTCCAGCGCATGCTTCTGCCCGGCAAGCGCGAGGCCGGCGAGGCGGCTCTGAAGCTGATGGACGAGCATCTCGCGAGCCGCGACTTCTTCGTCGGCGGCCGCCTCAGCCTCGCGGACGTCGCCCTCTACGCCTACACGCATGTGGCGGAGGAAGGCGGTTTCGACCTCGGCGCCTGGCCGGCGGTGGAGGCGTGGCTCCAGCGCGTCGCCTCGGCCCCCGGCCATGTGCCGATGAGCGCTTGAGAACCGGCACCCGTCCGGCGGGCGGACCGCTCATTCGCAGCAGCGATCCTCGTCGGTGATCGCAAGGTAGAACCAGGCGGCGGTGCCCACGACGGCGACGGCGGCGCCGATTCCGATCCAGCCGAGCGTCGAAACTCCGAGCTTGCGCCCCTCCGGAGTCGCTCCGCCCGGCCTCAATTGCGATACAGGCGTGCCGGCAACCGAGAGGCGCAATGTCCGGTCGCCCGAGAAGCCGAACTCCGCTCCTTTGGCGAAGCGAAGCTCCCCCGTCGTGCCGCTGCGCAGGGTGGAGGTGAGCGCCAGGCCGGCCCGCGGCTTTTCACGGCCGCCGCCGAGCGGCACCCGCAACCGGGCTCCGGCGAAGGCGGAGACCTGGCTCGAGGTGGCGATCCGCTCCCGGCCGAGCTCCGCCGCCGCGGCCGGCTGTGCGGCCGGCAAGCCCTGGGCGGCCGCGACGAGCCCGGCGATAAGCATCTTTCTCATTCGATCCCCTCCTAAGCCGCAGCCGCGCGGTCGATTTCATCGAGCTTCACCGTTCAAGATGCCGGGAGACGCGGCCCTGGATGTGGCGTCCTCGAAAAAGATCCGGGGCCGGAAACGCGGCATTCGCCTTGCCCTGCGCGGCTCGCTGGACTAGATCGCAGGCAACGTAACGGCCGCTCCGGGAAGGGGCGGCCCTTCTTGTTTTTGGAGACGACCGTTGGTTCAGCCGCTCATGCCCCATGCGACCGCCGCCTGGCTGGTCGACAACACGTCGCTCACGTTCGAGCAGATTGCCGAATTCTGCGGCCTCCACATCCTCGAGGTGCAGGCGATCGCCGACGACACCGCCGCGACCAAGCTTACGGGGCGGGATCCGATCCGCGCCGGCGAGCTGAACCAGGAGGAGATCGACCGCGGCCAGGCCGATCCCGAATACAAGCTGCGAATCCAGAAGGAGCCGGACCAGACCCGCCGCACCAAGGGGCCGCGCTACACGCCGGTTTCGAAGCGCCAGGACAAGCCCGATGGAATCGCCTGGATCATCCGCAACCATCCGGAGATTTCGGACGGCCAGATCGGCAAGCTGATCGGAACCACCCGCACCACCATCGCCGCGATCCGCGACCGCAGCCACTGGAACATCGCCAACATCCAACCCAAGGATCCGGTCACGCTGGGCCTGTGCTCGCAGCGCGAACTGGACGCGATCGTCGCCAAGGCGGCCAAGGCGGCGGGAATCGAGCCGGCGCCGACCGACCACCGCCTCGCCGGCGACCGCGAGGCCCTGATCGAGGAGCTCCGGCGCGAGCGCGACACCGCCGCCCGCGAGGCCGAAGCCGCCCATGCCGCCGAGGAAGCGGGCGAATTCACGGCCCCGCGCGAGCCGACCGCCGATGACCTCTTCAAGCGCTGAGCCCGCCAGCCCCGACGTCTCCCTCACCAACCCCGACGAGGCCTACAGCCATAAGGGTCTGACCTACCCGCTCGGCCGCCGCGGGCCCGCCCAGGGCGAGCTCATCTCGCTCTCCGACGGGGTCGGCTGGGCGCGGCTGCCCATCCCCGGCTCGCTCCGGCACATCAATATCTGGGTGCTCGACGACGGCGACGGCGTCGCTCTGGTCGACACCGGGCTCGACATCGAGCCCTGCCGCGAAGCGTGGGAAGCCCTGTTCGAGGGCCCGCTCGCCGGCCGAACGGTCACTCGGGTGATCTGCACCCATTTCCACCCGGATCATATCGGTCTCGCCGGCTGGCTGACGGAGCGCTTCGCGGTGCGGCTGTGGATGACTCGCGGCGAATGGCTGTTCGGGCGCCTGCTTTCGAGCGACGTCCGGGACGCGCCGCCGTCCGAGGCGATCGGATACTGGCGCTCCGCCGGCTGGGACGAGGCCCGTATCGAGTCTGAAGCGGCGAAGGGCTGGGGCCGTTTCGCCTCGGTGGTCAGCCCAATCCCGGTCAGCTTCGTCAGGATGGAGGAGGGCGATCGCCTGCGCATCGGGGGTCGCACCTGGCGAGTCCTCGTCGGCAACGGCCATTGCCCGGAACATGCCTGCCTGATCGACGACGAAGCGGGCCTGATGATTGCCGGCGACCAGGTTCTGCCCCGCATCACCTCCAACGTCTCACTCAGCCTCAGCGAGCCCGAGGCCGATCCCCTGGGAGACTGGCTCGCCTCGATCGAAAAGCTGAAGGGGCTGCCCGACAGCCTCCTCGTCCTCCCCTCCCACGGCGAGCCCTTCACCGGCCTTCACGCCCGCCTCGACGCCCTCGCTTTCGGCCACCGCGACCGCCTCGACGCGCTCCACGCCAAGCTCGGCGAGCCGAGGCGGGCGGTCGACTGCTTCGGAGTGCTGTTCGCCCGCCAGATCGACGATTCCATGCTCGGCCTCGCCACGGGGGAGGCGCTTGCCCACCTGCGGCGACTCGAGGTCGAAGGCCGCGCGGTCCGCGAGGGGCGCGCCGGAGTCCACTGGTACCGCGCCACATGACGGCAAAGGTTGCGGCCGGCCCGGGGACGGGCCGACCCTGGATCAATGCCCCTTTCGGGTGGTCTGCTTGCCGATCTGCCGGTCGTAGGCGGAAAGCGCCTTGTCGGTCGCCGAAGCAACGGCCGCCTCGACGCTCGAGGCCTCGTCGGTGCCGGAAATCGGCTTCATGCCGTTCGGCCGAAGCTCCACTGCGCACCTTATGTCGTTGCCGCCTCGCGGACCGTTGACGTCGCCGACATGGACTTCGACTCTCGTGAGCCGATCGGAAACCCGTTCGAGCCTCCCCCGGACGAGCGTTTCGACCTGCTCGGCGACATCTGCGTGGCCGGAAATCCGATTGTCGCTGTTGAACTGGAACTGCATGGATTCATCCTTGGGATCTGTTCGCGCGGGGCTGGCGCCCGGCATCGCCTGTCTCGGGCGGGGTAGGGCCGGTTTCATCTGCCGGGCTCAACGAGGCACGCTGCTCGGCCTGTCTGCCTCTGCGGTTGACGGTTCGAAGCCGTTTCATTTCAGCGCTCCTTTCTCGAACGTTCGAGGACCGGGCGATGCCCCTCGGCGTCGAACGCGCCCGACGGCGGGTAATCCGGCCGCGGTATCGACTTGAAGCGCCCGGAAGAGCGATCCTCCGCGGCCGGATGGGCCGGAGGCGAAGCGCCGGCCGCTTTCACGGCCATGGCTTTTGCCGCAGATGCGGCTTGATCGCCTTCGATAAGCTTGCTCTTCACGATGCATCCTCTCGGGGTATGCCGAACAGGGCGCCGCGGTTGCGAGGTGCTGCGGCGGACGCCTCGCAGCGTCCGCCGCACCGCCCGCTCCTGCTGGCCTACTTCTTGTCGCCGTCAAGGGTCTCGCGAACCGAGTCCTTGACTCCGCCCCAGGCATTCTGGAGCTTTCCTTCCGCCTGGTCGGACTGGCCCTCGCGCTTCATCTTCTCGTCGCCAAGAACATTGCCGGCTCCCTCCTTCAGGTTGCCGCCCATCTTCTTCATGCTGCCGTCGACGCGATAGGAATCCACGCCCTTGCTCTCACGATGGTCGTTCATGTCATTCTCCTTGTCTGGTTGAATGCGGGGATAACATGCGGACCCCCGATAAGGTTCTGCAGCAGCTCGCAATTATTTTTCGCATGCAGAGTTAAAAGATAAACGACGGCACCATTAAGTATATACAGGCGATATATTCATATTCTCTAGTAAACTTGCTGCGATACTTCTACTGCTTCAGCTCAAGGCTCGACTGGAGAGCGGCGCAAGCTTGTAGCTACTGCTGCGGCCCAAAATGTTCGATAATCAACAGCAGCTTCGTGCGCGCGAACAGCGACCGCTCGCGCAACTTCGGCGGCTCGCAGTGAAAGGCCAGGCGGTCCGTTAGGCCCGTCGTGGCGCCCACTGGTACCGCGCCGCCTGAGCCTTGACCCCGATTGCCTCGCGGCTCATTGCTCCGCCGATGTCCGAACAACCCGAACCCATTTCCGAATTGTCCTTCGAAGCCGCACTGAAGCGGCTCGAGGAGATCGTCCGCCGGCTCGAGAGCGGCGATGCGCCGCTCGACGAGTCGATCGAGCTTTACGGCGAGGGCGACAAGCTGCGCCAGCAATGCGAGGCCCGGCTTCAGGCGGCCCAGGCGAAGATCGAGAAGATCCAGCTCGGCCGCGACGGCCGGCCGGGCGGCACCATTCCTTTCGACGCCGACTGAGCCGCCGCGGGTGGCGGAGTCCGCACTTCTCGCGCCCGCATTCGGCCAGGTCCGGGCGGAGGTGGACGACTTCCTCTCCGCTTTGCTGGAGGTGCCCGCCGATCCGCGGGGGAAGCTCTACGAAGCGATGCGCTATGCGGCGATCGGCGGCGGCAAGAGGCTCCGACCTTTGCTCGTGGTCGCCGCCTCCGCGCTCTTCCACACTTCCCGCGCACGGGCCCTCCGGGTCGGCTCGGCGGTCGAATGCATCCACGTCTATTCGCTGATCCACGACGATCTTCCGGCGATGGACGACGACGATCTTCGCCGGGGCAAGCCGACCCTGCACAAGGCCTTTGACGAGGCGACCGCGATCCTCGCCGGCGACGCCCTCCACGCTCTGGCCTTCGAGATCCTCGCCGACGAGGCGACCCACGAGGATCCGTTCGTCCGGGCCGAGCTGATCGCCGAGCTCGCCCGCGCCGCGGGTCCGTCGGGCATGGCGGGCGGGCAGATGATGGATCTCGCCGCGGCGCAGGTGGGCCTCGATCTCGCCGCCGTCACCCGGCTCCAGCAATTGAAGACCGGCGCCCTGATCGGCTTCTGCCTCGAGGCGGGGGCGATCATGGGCCGGGTGCCGCCGGACCGGAGGCTCAAGCTGCGCGGCTTCGCCCGCGACGTCGGCCTCGCCTTCCAGATCGCCGACGATCTGCTCGACGAGGAAGGGCAGGAGGAAAAGACAGGCAAGAAAGTCGGCAAGGACCGCGCCCAGGGCAAGGAGACCTTCGTCACCCTGCTCGGCCGAGAGCGCGCTCGCAGGCAGGCCGAGCTGCTCGTCGGCCAGGCGATCGAATATCTCAAGAGCTACGGCGCGGAAGCCGACCTGCTTCGCGCGATCGCGCGCTTCGCGGTGGAGCGGGACCATTGACGGGGGCCGTCACCCCGGCGAAGGCTGGGGTCCCGGCGGGTGAAAGGCGCAGGCGTTCTTCACCCCGCGGGGCCCCAGCCTTCGCTGGGGCGACGCTGGAGGGGTGACCATGAGGACAGGAGTCTATCCGGGTACGTTCGATCCGATCACGCTCGGCCATATGGACATCATCCGCCGCGGGGCGAAGCTGGTCGACCGGCTGGTCATCGGGGTCACGACCAACCCGGCCAAGTCGCCGATGTTCTCGCTGGAGGAGCGGATGGGGATGGTCCGCCGCGAGCTCGCCGGCCTCGGCGAGGAGATCGAGGTCGTCTCCTTCGATTCGCTGCTGATGGATTTCGCCGAGCGCGAAGGCGCCTCAATGATCGTCCGCGGCCTGAGAGCCGTCGCCGATTTCGAATATGAGTATCAGATGGCGGGCATGAATCAGCAGCTCAACGATTCCATAGAGACCGTTTTCCTGATGGCGGACGTGTCGCTCCAGCCGATCGCGTCGCGCCTGGTCAAGGAGATCGCGCTCTACGGCGGCGACATCTCGAAATTCGTTCCGCCGGCTGTGGTGGCGGACGTCGCCCGCCGGGTCGAGGCGCTCGGCCGCAAAGGGACTTGATCCGGCCGCCCGCGCCGCGCAATATCGGCGCCAGAAAAACGGATTTATCCGGGGAAATCCAGAAACATGCGTATCACGATTTTGCTGGCCCTGCTGCTGGGCCTGTTCCTCGCCGGTTCCGCGGCGGCGCGGGACCTGACCGTGCCTCCGCCGACCCCGGCCGTGGATCCTGAAAACACGCTGCTGCTCGACCTGTCGAGCGGCGGACGGGTGGCGATCCAGCTCAGGCCCGACGTCGCCCCCAACCATGTCGCCCGGATCAAGGAGCTGGCCCGCAAGGGCTTCTACGACGGCCTGACCTTCCACCGGGTCATCGACGGCTTCATGGCCCAGGGCGGCGACCCCGCCGGCGACGGCACCGGCGGCTCCCAGCTCCCCGACCTCAAGGCCGAGTTCAACGGCCTTCCGCACGTGCGCGGGGCGATCGCGGCCGCCCGCGCCCAGGCCGAGGACAGCGCCAACAGCCAGTTCTACATCATGCTCGGCTCGAGGCTTTCGCTCGACGGGCGCTATACCGTGTTCGGCCGGGTGATCAGCGGAATGAACTTCGTCGACGGAATCGAGAAGGGCGAGCCGCCGGCCAGCCCGAGCCGGATCCTCCAGGCCTCGATCGCCGCCGACAACAAGGCGCCGCCGCCCCCGGGCCGGACCTTCGCCGCTCCGGCGGACCCGGCGGGCGCGGCCCCGCCCGGCGGCGGAATGGCGGCCGGCCCCGCCGTGCCGCCGCCGCCGTCGATCCGGCTTCCCGAAGCCAAGCCCAAGGCGCCCCCCAAGAAGAGCCGGTAAGCCGCGGGATGCGAGTCGGCGCCTTCGACTTCGCGCTTCCCCCGGACCGGATCGCACTGAGGCCGGCGAGCCCGAGGGACTCCGCCCGCCTGCTCGTCCAGCGCGGCGGCGGTACCCCCGAGGACCGGATCGTCGCCGACCTGCCCGGCCTCCTTCGCCGCGGCGACGCGCTGGTCTTCAACGACACCAGGGTCATTCCCGCCCGGCTCGAGGGGCGGCGCGGGGAGGCGCGGATCGGCGCCACCCTCCACAAGCGCGAAGGGCCGCGCGAATGGCGCGCCTTCGTCCGCAACGCGAAACGGGTCCGCGAAGGCGACCGGATCGATTTCGGCAGCGGAGTCGCCGCGCTCGCGGGCGCCAAGGGCGAAGACGGAAGCCTCCTCCTCGCCTTCGAGGGCGACGAGCCGGTCGAGCTTCTGCTCGAACGGGCCGGGAGGATGCCGCTTCCGCCCTACATCGCGGGCAAGCGCGAGGCGGACGCGCGCGACCGCGAGGATTACCAGACCATGTTCGCGGCCCGGGACGGCGCGGTCGCGGCGCCGACCGCGGCGCTCCATTTCACGCCGGCGCTGATGGCGGCGTTGGCCGCGGCGGGAGTGGGCCACGAGACGCTCACCCTCCATGTCGGCGCCGGCACCTTCCTGCCCGTAAAGGCCGAGGACACGGCCGACCACGCGATGCACTCCGAATGGGGCCGGATCGACGCCGCCGCCGCCGACCGCCTCAACGCGGCGCGGGCGGCGGGAGGGCGGATCGTCCCGGTCGGAACGACCTCGCTCCGCCTCCTCGAAAGCGCCGCCGACGAGGCGGGGCGGGTGCGGGCGTTCGAAGGGGATACGGCGATCTTCATAACCCCCGGCTACCGCTTTCGAGCCACCGACGGCCTGATCACCAACTTCCATCTCCCCCGCTCGACCCTGTTCATGCTGGTTTCGGCGCTGATGGGGCTGGACACGATGCGGGCGGCTTATGCGCATGCGATCGAGTCGGGGTATCGCTTCTACTCTTACGGGGATGCGACCCTGCTTCTCCCGGGCTGACGGGCGGCCGCCTCAGGGGAGGGTTTGTTCGCACGAAGGGCACGAAGGCACGAAGGGGGCGGACAGATTCAGGAGATCGACCTAAACGCGAGAACGCAGTGCGACCCCTGAGCCGCTGGTTTTACAAGTTCAACTCGCAGCAGCCATTCCGCTCACTGCCTCCGTACGCCGCCGGTAGAGTCTCAGTTAGAATTGGCTGGTCGGCAGCGGGTGCGGACTCGAACCGCCCATTCTCTCGGCGTAAGCTTGAGCGCACTCCCCGTATCGTGCCGCCGCTGGCGGGAGGTGCCTCGCTGGCGGGAGGTGCCTGGTATGCAGGAACTTTCCTTGGTGCCAGGCACCAACTGCATTCGTGTGGACCTGCCGAAAAGCGGACCCGCGCCGAGGGAAATCGCCAGCGCCCGGGATACCTATTTCGATGCCCGTCGAAACGTTGTTGACGGGGGTCTTTCCTGAAGATATTTCGACCAATATGGAAATGAATTCACCCGCGGCCGTGGAAGCGCTCGGCGCCCTGGCCCAGGAGCACCGGCTGGCGCTGTTCCGGCTGCTCGTCCAGAAGGGAGACGAGGGTCTGGCCGCCGGGGCCATCGCAGAGGCTTTGGGCGTGCCCAATTCCTCCCTGTCCTTCCATCTCGCGCACCTCACGCGCGCCGGGCTGATCCGGCAGCGGCGGCAGGGGCGCTCCCTCATCTACACGGCCGACTATGCGGCGATGAATGCGCTGGTCGGCTATCTGATGGAGAATTGCTGCGCGGGAGCGGCCTGCGCGCCCGCGTCTCGCTGCGTCCCCGCCGGCGCGAAAGCGGCCTGAGTGAACAGGATCCCCTACCACGTCCTGTTCCTTTGCACCGGTAACTCGGCGCGCTCCATTCTGGCCGAGGCGATCCTCAACAAGGAGGGACAAGGCCGTTTCCGAGCGTTCAGCGCCGGCAGCATGCCCAAGGGCGATGTCCACCCGTGCTCGCTCGACGTGCTGCGGTCGCTGGGTCACGAAACGGACGGCCTCCGCTCGAAAAGCTGGGACGAGTTCGCCGCTTCGGACGCACCGGCGCTCGATTTCGTGTTCACCGTCTGCGACAATGCAGCGGGAGAGGCATGCCCGGTCTGGCCCGGCCAGCCGATGACCGCACACTGGGGGATTCCGGATCCTGCCGCCGTCGAGGGTGCCGACGCGGAGGTCCACGCCGCTTTCTTCGACGCCTACCGGATGCTGCGGAGGCGAATCTCGCTCTTCCTCGCGCTTCCCCTGGAAAGCATCGATCGAATGAGCCTCCAGAACCGGATCGACGGTATCGGCGCCTCGGCGATCGGGAACGATTGATGGCGATCCTTGCGAAAGCGGAGAAGCAGGCGGCCGCGCTCGGCCTGTTCGAGCGCTGGCTGTCGCTGTGGGTCGCGCTGGCGATCGGCGCCGGCCTGCTGCTCGGCAACGCGGTGCCAAGACTGTTCGCCGGCCTGGCGGCGCTCGAATATGCGTCGGTCAACCTTCCGGTCGCGGTACTGATCTGGGCGATGATCTACCCGATGATGGTGGCGGTCGACTTCGCCCGCCTTCGCGACGTCGGCCAGCGGCCGAAGGGGCTTATCCTCACCATTGCCGTCAACTGGCTGGTCAAGCCATTCACGATGGCCGGGCTCGCCGTCCTGTTCTTCGAGTTCGTCTTTGCGGGGCTCATCGCGCCGGCCGACGCTCAGCAATATGTCGCCGGCCTCATTTTGCTCGGGGCGGCGCCATGCACCGCAATGGTGTTCGTCTGGTCGCAGATGACGAAAGGCGATCCCGCCTACACGCTCGTCCAGGTGTCGGTGAACGACGTCATCATGGTGTTCGCCTTCGCACCGATCGTAGCGCTGCTGCTGGGCGTCACCGCCATCGCCGTGCCGTGGGAGACGCTGCTCCTTTCGACGCTGCTCTACGTCGTGATCCCCCTTGTTGCCGGCGCTTTGACCCGGCGGCATCTGCTCGCGCGGGCGGGGGGGGATGGCGATGCGGTGACGCGCTTCACCGTGCGGCTGAAACCGCTGTCCGTGCTCGGGCTGCTGCTTACGGTGGTGCTGCTGTTCGGCTTCCAGGGGCGGGCGATCGTCTCCCAGCCGCTGCTGATCGGCCTGATCGCAGTGCCGATCGTGATCCAGAGCTACGGCATCTTCTTCCTCACTTACGCCGCCGCCTGGGCCTGGCGGGTGCCGTTCCCGATCGCCGCCCCCTGCGCCTTGATCGGCACCTCGAATTTCTTCGAGCTCGCGGTCGCCGTTGCGATTGGCCTGTTCGGGCTCGGCAGCGGCGCCGCGCTGGCCACGGTGGTAGGGGTGCTGGTCGAAGTTCCGGTAATGCTGTCGCTCGTGGCGATCGCCAATGGAACCAGGGATCGGTTCCCGGCCGGCTGAGCGGCGCTTCGCACCCGAAATTCTCCGTTCCGGTTCTATCGTCGATCGATAGGAACCCTACGATATTCCTATCCGGGCGAATGACCAAGGGAGTGGGGTCGTGGACGAGGAGGGCGGAGACAAGCGGGCTTATACGCGGCTGTCGGCGGAGGCGCGGGCGCGGGTTTCCGGCGGTGCTGAGGGAGACGGTTCGACTGCCCGCAAGGGGGCAGGCTCAACATGATCAAGCGCGGCAAGAGAGCCGGCTGCAATCGGTCTCGACCGGCCACGACCGCTGGAACGCGGCCGTGGAACGGCGCTTCCTGGAGGCCGAGCCGCGGGTGCGGAGCCTTTAGGCGGTATCGACCTTCAGCCGGCTTGTACAATCGTCATCCCTCTCCCCAAGGGGGAGAGGGTAGGGAGAGGGGGAGTGGAGCGACAGGCCCGAACGTCGATACAGCCTAGCTTCCCGCAGGCGCTGGTGTAGGAGCGCCTGGTCATGGCCCCGCCCCGCTTCGCCTTTTCCGTCACCGCCATCGACGGCGCCGCCCGCACCGGCATTATCGCGATGCGCCGGGGCGAGATACGGACGCCCGCCTTCATGCCCGTGGGCACGGCGGCGACCGTCAAGGCGATGAAGCCGGCCGACGTTCGCGCGGCAGGCGCCGACATCCTCCTCGGCAACACCTACCACCTCATGCTCCGGCCCGGCGCGGAGCGGGTGGCGCGGCTGGGCGGGCTTCACGCCTTCATGGGCTGGGAGCGGCCGATCCTGACCGACAGCGGCGGCTATCAGGTGATGAGCCTGTCGGAGCTGGCCAAGGTCACGGAGGAGGGGGTGGCGTTCAGCAGCCATCTCGACGGCTCGCGGCACATGATCAGCGCGGAACGGTCGATGGAGATCCAGCGCCTGCTCGGCTCCGACATCGTCATGGCGTTCGACCAATTGGTGCCGACGACTTCGACTCGCGACGAGCAGGCGGCGGCGATGGAGCGCTCGATGCGCTGGGCGAGGCGGTCCCGCGACGCGTTCGACTCGGGGGAAGAGCATGCCGCGGGCGCGGCTTTGTTCGGCATTCAGCAGGGGGCGCTCGACGAAGGGCTTCGGCGGGCTTCGGCGGAGGCGCTGACCGAGATCGGCTTCGACGGCTATGCGGTCGGCGGGCTGGCGGTGGGGGAGGGGCAGGAGGCGATGTTCGGCTGCCTCGATTTCGCCCCCGCCATGCTCCCGGCGGACCGGCCGCGCTACCTGATGGGAGTCGGCAAGCCCGACGACATCGTCGGAGCGGTCGAGCGCGGAATCGACATGTTCGACTGCGTTCTCCCGACCCGCTCGGGTCGGACCGGCCAGGCCTTCACCCGCGCCGGGCCGATCAACATCCGCAACGCCCGCTTCGCCGAGGATGCAGGCCCGCTCGATTCGGCCTGCTCCTGCCCGGTCTGCGGGACATGGGCGCGGGCCTATCTCCACCATCTCGTCCGTTCCGGAGAGATCCTGGGGGCGATGCTGATGACGGAGCATAATATGTTTTTCTATCAAAGCCTTATGAGCGACCTGAGGGAAGCCGTCGCGGGCGGCGGACTCGCCGCTTTCGCGGCCGATTTCCGGGCGCTCTACCGGTCCCGCCGAGAGCCTTCGGGGTTGAAAATTTGAGGTTTCCCACCATCTGGGGTAGAGAGCGGCCTGGTGGGAATTCTACGATCTTCGGCGCGACGAGGGACCGGTTGACCGGCCCCGCGCTTGCCAGGGATCGGCGGCCGCAATAGAGCGCCCGTCCTTTCCGGAGTAGTTGATGCCGTCGAACGAACTCCTGCTGCGCCGACCCTTCCTGCCCCGGCTTCCGGAGCTGAGGCACTGGCTCGCGTCCGCCGTTCTGGCGACGATGGCCAGCCTCTATGTGGTGGCCGGCCTCAGCCTCGCCTGGCTGGAGCCGGCGAGCGCCACGCCCAACGCGCGCCTCGCCGACAACGGGCGCGGGATTCCCGGGCTCGGTATTCCGCCCCGGCCCGAGCCGCTTCAGTTCCGCGATGTCGCGCCTCAGGACGCGGTGACGATCAACGCCGCGGTTCCGCTCTCGACCCTTCCCAATCCCGCCGCCCGACCGTTCACGGTCGCCTTCGCGACTCCGGCCGACCGCCTTCGCGCGGTCGAGTGCCTGACCGCCGCCGTCTATTACGAAGCGGCGATTGAATCGACGGCGGGCCAGCAGGCCGTCGCCCAGGTCGTCCTCAACCGTGCCCGCCACCCGGCCTATCCGCGCACCGTGTGCGGAGTGGTCTTCCAGGGCCAGGAGCGGGCGACCGGCTGCCAGTTCACCTTCACCTGCGACGGAGCGCTCCGCCGTACCCCGTCGGCCTCGGGCTGGGCGCGCGCGCGCCGGGTCGCCGAGGAAGCCCTCGCCGGCAAGGTCTTCGCCCCCGTGGGCTGGGCGACCCATTATCACACCAATTGGGTCGTCCCCTATTGGAGCTCCAGCCTGACCAAGCTCGCCAACATCGGCACCCACATCTTCTACCGCTGGGAAGGCGGCTGGGGCAAACCGGCCGCGTTCCGCTTCGCACCCGGCCGGGTCGAGCCGCAGATCGCCAAGATGCGCAGCCTGACCTCCGACCCGACCAGCCTCGCCGACGCTCCGGCGATCGACGACGCCGCCGCTTTGGCCGCCGCCGAAGCCGCGGCCGCCGCCGCCGCCGCAGTCGAGGTGGGGACCAAGGCTCCGGGCAGCATCGACAGCTTCGCCCGAGCCGTCCTTCGCCGCTACGAGCCGCCCAGCGCCGAGGCGTCGACCGCGGCGGTGCAGGTGCGCTCCGGCAAGCCGCTTTCGGCGAGCACGCATTGGGCGCTCTCCGGGCTGCCCGAGAAGCCGGAGGCGGGCGCCGCCGCCAAGCCCGCCGCCCCGGCGGCCGCGAAGCCGGAGGCGCCGGCCACGGCGGAAGCCGCGCCCAAATGCCTCGAGGGCGTGCGCCGGGTGCTGAGCGGCAAGGCGGTGTCGGAGAAAACCCCGGGCTGCTGAGACAAGTTTCCACAGTAACTGTTTCAAACCCAAGGAGCCCGGGGAATGCTGACCAGCCTTACCGCCCAAGGTGCAATCCCCGACGCGCGCGAGATTCGCGATGCGGTCATGAACTCCAATTCGCCGTCGCTTACGAGCGCGAGCGCGGATTTTACGTCGGATGACGTTGGCAAGTCCGTAATCGTCTCCGGAGCAGGTGCAAGCGGCGCGAAGTTGCGCGCCACGATTGCGAGTTTCGTGTCCGAGTCGGCCGTTGACCTTTCGGTTTCGGCCACTACTTCGGTGGACAACGCGACGGCGGTATTTGGGACCGACTGCTCCACCGCGCTTTTGGCGGGCCTTCAGGCGCTCTCCACCGCACGGGGCGGCGTCCTCGAAATCGACGGCCTGTTCCTTCTCGTCGAACCAGTGAGCCTGTCCTTCGGTGGCGAGACGGATACCATCGGAATTACCATTCGCGGCACCGGGACGGACTCGGCTTTCTGGCTTGGCACCGACTCGACCGCCGACGCAATCTCCCTGACGGGGGCGAAAGTCACCATCTCCGATATCAACTTCGTCGGCCTCTACGGCTCGAATGTCGATGCGCGGCGCGTCCTAAATCTGCTCAACATCGGCGCCTGGATAGAGGGCTGTGGATTCCACGGAATAGCCGCATCTCAGGGTGAAATCCACGCCACGGGCTGCTACCTCAACACCCGTGATCTCGTGTTCAGCGGCTCCTTCGCGATGGGCGGGCTGCATTGCAACATCGAGAACTGGAACTGGCTTTCCTACTCGGACGAACGCAGCCAGTTCATCGACTACGGATATTTTCGCAGCCGCTACTATGGCAAGAGCGGCATTGGCGGCAACCTCGGGTGGATTCGTGCGGGCACTTCCACCACCAGCCTTGGCGCTCGCGGGGCGGGTGTATTTCGCATGACCGATACCGTCATGGACGAAGCGACCATGCGCGGGGTGGTCATTGTCCCGACGTCCGGACGCATTCCCCATGTCGAACTGGACGGATTGCGCCAGAATCTCACCAGCGCCGAGACGGGGCGCGGCCTGCATATGGAGAAGGTGGATTCCGCCGTCATCCGCAATTGCTGGCAGGGCCTGTCTCCGGTTCCGACGCTGATCGGCCACTTCCAGGATTGCGGCACTGTCCTCATCGACAGCCTGAAGCTGAGCGCGTCGGTGAACAAGATTTCCGCAACCAACGTGGAGGCGCTGATACTGAAGGACACGACCGGCGTTGAGACGTTCACCTTCAGCAACGTCAACTATCATCCGGTGAGGAGCCGCTACGGCAATTTCGCCATAGTCAAGAGCGGAGCGGTTTCCGATGCGGATTTCGACCACCCGCCCGCATTCGGGACGCTCGGCTTCGACCGCCAGAATAATCGGCTCTACGTCAATCGGCTCGCGGGCGGCGGCTGGCTCTACTTCGACAAGGACGGCGGCGAGGTTCTCGGGCCCGAGCTGGTCGTCAACGGAAGCGGCCAGAACGGCACTGTTGGTTGGACCACGGCCAACGGCGCCACGCTTACCGCCGTATCCGGGCCCGCCCTCAGGGTGACGAATACCGCGCCGAGCGGACGGATTTATCAGGCGGTTCAGGTCGTGCCCGGGCAGAGCTATCACTTCGCGGCGATTGTCCCGAACTACACCGCCGGCTCGGTCATTCGAGTCGGCGCCAGCCCCGGCTCCGGGGATTATGTCAGCATCACCGGCGTCACTGGCGGGACAGGCTCGTTCGTGTCGAACCACTCGACGCTGTATGTAACCCTCATCATCAACAGCTCCACGACGGGTCATTATTCCGACTTCACCGGCGTGTCGTTGAGGGCTTCGTAGTCGGGTTAGAGCCGTGGGTTTGCAAAGTGGATAATCGCCATACACGTTCAGGGTGACGGCTCGGGGTCTCACCCCTTCAGCACGAACCTCTGCAGCTTGCCGGTCGCCGTCTTGGGAAGCGCCTCCACGAATTCGACGTCGCGGGGATATTTGTAGGGGGCGATCGTCGCCTTCACATGGTCCTGGAGCTCGCGGGCCAACGCTTCGCAGGGCTCCCGGCCGTCGGGAACCACGAACGCCTTCACCCTCTGCCCGCGCTCCTCGCACGGCACGCCCACGACCGCGCATTCCTGGACCGCGGGATGGGCGTAGAGGGCGTTCTCGACCTCCGGCGCGGCGATATTGTAGCCGGCCGAGACGATCATGTCGTCCGAACGGGCGACGTACCAGAAATAGCCCTGCTCGTCGGCCCGGTAGGTGTCGCCGGTGACGTTCCAGCCGCCCCGGACGTAATCCGACTGGCGCTCGTCGTCGAAATAGCGGCAGCCGGTCGGCCCCTTCACCGCCAGCCGGCCGGTGCCGTGGGGCAAAGGCCGGTCCTCGCCGTCGAGGACGCAGGCGCGATAGCCCGGCACTGTCTTGCCGGTTGCGCCGGGGCGGATATCATCGCCCGAGGCCGATATGAAGATATGCATCATCTCGGTCGCTCCAATGCCATCGACGATGCGGAGGCCGGTTGCCTCTTTCCACGCGTGCCAAGTGGCTGCGGGGAGGTGCTCACCGGCCGAGACGCAGGTGCGCAAGGAAGCAATCGAACCTTGGAGAGCTTCCGTTCCGCGTTCCTGCAGCAATCCCCGCATTGCTTTATAGGCCGTGGGGGCGGTGGCGAGCACGGTAACCTGGTGCCGTTCGACCGCGTCCAGCAACGCGGCACGATTGGGCTGCTCGATCGTCACCGCCGCGCCGCCGAACCGCCACGGGAAGATGAGCAGCATGCCGAGGCCGAAGGTGAAGGCGATCGGCGCCGAGCAGGCCCAGCGGCTGCTTGGTTCCGGCTTCAGCACATGCCGGGCGAAGCTGTCCGCGCAGGCGAGG
>JASLBD010000072.1 GCA_030146745.1 Allosphingosinicella sp.
GCCGATCGTCCAGGCGACGGCGAAATAGACGGCGCCGCCGGCCGAGACGAGCGCCGCGACTCCGATCAGCCGCCGCCCGGCCGAACCCGCGAAGAACCCGTCGAGCTGCTCGCGGACGAGATAGAGCGCGACCGCCATGGCCAGAGCCGCGATCAGCTGGCGCACCAGCCGGCTCCAAAGCCACGCCTCGAACCGGAAATGCCCGCGAGCGCGAAGGATGACGTAGAGGGTGATCGCGTTGATCCAGGCCGACAGCGCCGTGGTCAGAGCCAGCGCGGCGATTCCGATCGCCGGGATCAGGGCGAAGTTGAGCGCGACTCCGATTCCGAGGCTGACCGCGGCGATGATCACCGGGGTCTTCATGTCCTTGCGGGCGAAGAAGCCGGGGGTGAGCACCTTGATCAGCACGTAGGCGGGCAGGCCGGCGACGATGATCGAGAGGACCAGCGACGTCGTCGCGGCGTCCTCGGCGGTGAACTTGCCGCCCTGGAAGAGCGCGGAGACGATCGGCCCCGCCGTCACCGCCAGGGCGATCGCCGCCGGCAGGGTGAGGAGCATCGCGAGCTCGGTCGCCTGGCCCTGTACCTTGGCGGCGCCCGCGGGATCGCCGAGGCCGACGTGGCGGCTGATCGTCGGAAGGATGGCGGTTCCCAGCGCCGAGCCGATGAGGGCGAGCGGAAGCTGGTTCAGCCGGTCGGCGAAGCCGAGATAGACGAGCGAGCCCTCGGGCAGGCGGGTCGCGAAATAGGCGTAGAAGAGCTGGCTGATATAATAGATCCCGCCGCCCAGCGTCGCCGGAAGGATCAGGATCAGCAGCTCCTTGACCCGCGGAGTCATCTTCGGCGGCCTGAGGCTCAGCTTCACGCCCGCGCGCCGAACCGCGATCCAGCACAAGGCGAATTGAAGCACCCCGCCGGCGAGCACGCCCCACGCCATCGCCCGCGCCGTCACCTGTCCGCCCGCCGGAACCAGCAGCAGCGAGCCGATCAGAGCCGCGTTGAGCAGGGCGGGGGCGAAGGCGGCGGCGGTGAAGCGGGTCAGCGAGTTCAGGACTCCCGACAGCAGCGAGACCATCGAAATGAGGAGCATGTAGGGGAAGGTGATCCTCGACAGCTCGACCGCGAAGGCGAACTTCTCGGGCTCGTCGCGCCAGCCCGAGCCGATCAGGGCGACGAAGGCCGGCATGGCGATGACGAAGATGGCGGTGATCGCCATCAGCATCGGAAGGAACACCGCCTGCACTTCCTCGGCGAAGCGCCTCGCCTCCTCCATCCCGCCCTCGCCGTGGAGGCGCTGGCTGAACAGGGGCACGAAGCCCTGGCTGAACGCCCCCTCGCCGAACAGCCGCCGGAAGAGGTTGGGGATGAGAAAGGCCAAGGCGAAGACGTCGGCCGCCATTCCGGCGCCCATCACCCGGGCGAAGATCATCTCGCGCGCGAAGCCGAGGATCCGGCTCACCAGGGTAAGCCCGCCGATCGTCCCCGTCGCCTTCCACAGGTTCATGCCGTTCGGACCCTTTGGGCCGACAGGATCAGGCTTGGCCGATCTCGCCGGCCGCGCCGCCCTCGCCGCCCAGATCCTGCTGCGCGCGCGACAGGTAGAGGGCGTGGAAGTCGATCGGATCGAGCATCAGCGGCGGGAAGCCGCCCTCCTGCACCGTCTGGGATATGATGTGGCGGGCGAAGGGGAAGAGGATCCGCGGCGCCTCGGCGAGCAGGAAGGCCTGGATCTCGCCCTCGTCGGCGACGTTGCGCATCCCGATCAGTCCGGCATACATGAGGTCGACGGCGAAGGCGGTCTGGCCGTCGGCCGTGGCCCTGACCTCGATGCGCAACGCGACTTCGTAAATCTCGTCGTTGAGCTTGCTCGAGCCGATGTTGAAGTCGACCTCGATCTTGGGCTGGGTCTGCCACTGGTAGACCGCCGGCGAGTTCGGATTCTCGAAGGAAAGGTCCTTCACATATTGGGAGATGACTCCGACCTGGGGCGCGGTGTCGTTGCCATTGGGCTGCATGTCGGCGGGGTTGCCCTGCTCTTCGGCCATGTGATTCGCCTTGAAAAAGTTTGGGTGGAGACGGGCCGCGAGACGCGGAACCCGGTGCGCCCGGGCGGGTAGCAGGCGCGGCCGGACCGCGCAACCGGTCGGCACGGCGACATGGAACCGTCAGGCATTTGAATCCTTGACGTCGACAGCCTATGTAGAGGCTCGTTGAGTTCGGAGAAAATAGTGACCGAGATTGTCCTCCTGGCGATGGTGGCCCTGTTCGTGGGCCTGAGGCTCTACTCGGTGCTTGGCCGCCGTACCGGCCACGAGCAGCAGCCGATCCTTCGCCCGGCCGAGACCGCCGCGGCGGCCGAAGCCGCCGCTCCGGCCGCGGACGTCGCCGTCGACCGGCCCGACACGGGCGGTTTCGTCTACGAGGAGCCGGCGACTCCCGGCATCCGCGCGATCGTCGGCGCCGACCCGAGCTTCGACGTCGCCCGTTTCCTGGAGGGCGCCCAGGCGGCCTATCGCATGATCCTCGAAGCCTTCTGGCGCGGCGACCGCGAGGAGCTGAGGCACCTCGTCGGCGGCGACGTACTCGTCACCTTCGAAGAAGCCATCACCGCGCGCGAGGAAGCCGGCGAGCAGCTCGACAACCGGCTCGTCCAGATCGAGCGGGCCGTCATCCAGGACGCCCGCCTCACCGGCCGCTCCGCCGAGGTGGACGTCCGCTTCGATGCCGACATCGCCGCCGTCACCCGCGACCGCGAGGGCAAGGTGATCGCCGGCACCCTGAGCGACGCCATCCCGACCCACGATGTCTGGACCTTCCGCCGCAACCTCTCCAGCGGCGATCCCAATTGGCTGCTCGTCGAGACCGACGAGGCGGACTGAGTCCCAGCGGCGAAGGGCAGCTTCGTCGCCCCAGCGAAGGCTGGGGCCCCAGCGGGTGAAAGGCGCCGTGTTCTTCACCCGCCGGGGTCCCAGCCTTCGCTGGGACGACGGGCACTTCAGAAACAATTTTCCTACACCCCCTTCCGAGGTTTATTCTCCCCAGGTGGGCACAACCGAATCATACAACGCCATTCGCCTCGCTGCGGCGGGCTCCAAAACCCGTGCCAACTGGAAGCAAAGGATTCTTCGGCCCGACATGCGGGTCTTTTGGGTCTTTTGGGTGCTTATGGCGATGATGGTCCTCGCCAGTTGCGTGCCCAAGCAGCAGCGGCCCGAACCGCCCGCACCCCAGCCTCCGCCCGCGGCGGAAGCGCCTCCGCCGGCTCCGGCCAAGCCGCCGACGGCGGCGCTGCTCGGAGTCTCGGCCGGACCGGCTGTCCCGGCCCTCGGCGAGGCCGAGGCCGCGCGGGCCCTCGAGGCCTTCCGGATCAGCTGCCCGGCCGTCACCCGGCGGGCCGACGCCAGCGGTCTCACCCGACCCGCGGACTGGCAGGCGGCCTGTGCCGCCGCCGCGACCGCCCCTGCGCCTGCCGCTTTCTTCGTCGACCATTTCGAGGTCGTCCAGGTCGGCGACGGCGCCGCCTTCGTCACCGGCTATTTCGAACCCGAGATCGCCGGCTCGCGCACCCGCCGGCCCGGCTATGAAGTGCCGGTCTACCGCAAGCCGCCCGACCTCGTCGAAGTCGACGCGGCGACGGCGCAGGCCGCCGGCACCCCGCGGCGCGGGCGGCTCGAGAACGGAATCATCGTCCCTTATTTCGAGCGGTCCGAGATCGAGGCCGGCGCCCTCGCCGATCGCGGCCTGGAAATCGCCTGGGCCGCCGACGAGATCGATTTCTTCTTCCTCCAGATCCAGGGCTCCGGCCGCCTTCGCCTGCCCGATGGCGAAGTGATGCGGATCGGCTATGCCGGTCAGAACGGCCGCGAATATGTCGGCATCGGCAAGCTGATGAAGGACCGCGGCCTGCTCGGGCCGGGCCAGACCACGATGCAGGGCATCGTCGCCTGGCTTCGCGCCAACCCCGAGGAGGGGAGGGCGATCATGCGCGAGAACAAGAGCTACATCTTCTTCCATGAGCTGACCGGTCCGGGGCCGCTCGGAGCCCTCGGCCTCCCCGTCACCGGCCGCGCCACCGTCGCCACCGATCCCAAATATGTGCCGATGGGCGCCCCCGTCCTGCTCCAGCTCGACCGCGCCGAGGCGAACGGCCTGTGGGTGGCGCAGGATACGGGCGGGGCGATCAAGGGCTCGAACCGCTTCGACACCTTCTGGGGCGCCGGCCCAGAGGCGGCCCGGATCGCCGGCGGAATGCAGGGCCGGGGCCGCGCCTGGATCCTGGTCCCGAAGGGGACGCTGGCGCGGCTCGATGCGTCGCCTCGACCCTGACGAAGCGAAATTGTGGGCGAAGGTGGTCGAATCGGTGCGGCCGCTCGACGGAGTCGCCATGCCCGAGCTTGTGAGCTCCCCGGCAGAGGCCGGGGGCCAGGAAGCGCCTCCGAAGGGTGCCGGCCTTCGCCGGGGAGCGACGCCGCCTCCACCGCCCCCTCCCGCCCGCAAGCCCCCGGGCGAGACTCTCGACGGGAGCTGGGACCGGCGGCTGAGCCGCGGGCTGGTGTCGCCCGACGCGATGCTCGACCTTCACGGCCACAATCTCGCCACCGCCTACGATCTTCTCGACGGCCGGCTCGAGCAGGCGATCGAATCCGGAGCTAGGCTGATGCTGCTCGTCACCGGCAAGCCGCCCGGTCCCGAACGGCCGGCGAAGCGCGGCGCCATCCGCGCCGCCGTCGGCGACTGGCTGCACGCGTCGCGCCACTCGGGCCGGATCGCGGCCGTCCGCAACGCCCATCCCCGCCACGGCGGCACCGGGGCGCTCTATATCGTTCTCAGGCGCCCGCGGGATTGATGGATACCGAATGGTAACGCTTCCGGCATAATCTGCATCATGAACGCGCGCCGTGGGGGGCAAGCGCGTCAGGCCGGACAGGAA
>JASLBD010000093.1 GCA_030146745.1 Allosphingosinicella sp.
ATCTGCCACCGCGCCATCCACCGGGCGCTGGACAACAAGGCGCTGGCGCGGGACTATGCCTCGGCGGCGGCTCTGCGCTCGCATCCGGAGCTTGCGCGCTTCATCGCCTGGGTGGGACGCAAGGACCCGGATTTCCACGTGCCGACCCGGCGGGGGCGAAAGTGACGATTCCGCGGATTCTCAAGCGTCTCGACCTGATAGCCGTGCTCGCGGGCGCGGCCCACCTCCTCTGGAGCTACGGGACGGCGGTCCGGGAGCCGAAAGTCCGCCACACCCGGGTCGCAGCCGCCGGCTGGCCGTCGGGAACGCCTCCGCTGCGGCTGGTGCTCATATCGGACGTGCATGTCGGTGGGCCGGACATGCCGCCGGCGCGGGTTCGCCGGATCGTCGATCAGATCAACCGGCTCCGGCCGGACATCGTCCTCATCGCCGGCGACTGGTCGAGATAGGGCCCTAGAGAAGCCGAAGGGCGCTCACCCCGACGAACAGCCCGATCGCCAGAAACAGGGCGCCGAGCGCAATTCGAATGCCCTTGAGCGGCGCGTTTTTGGCCAGGGTGTCGGCGAGCAGGGCCGCGGGAAGGCTCGAGACCATGATTCCGGCGGTCGCGCCCGCGGCGGCGAGTATGAAGGCGTCGAATCGCGCGGCGAGGGCGAAGGTCAGGAACTGGGTCTTGTCCCCGAATTCCAGCACGAAGAAGGAAGCGGCCGCGACGAGGAAGGGGCCGGCGCGGGAGGTGCCGGCCGATTCGTAGGGCTTGGGCCGGATCAGCCCGGCGACTCCGGCGAAGACAAGGGCGAGCGCCACGAGCAGCGAGAGCGCCCTCGGCACGATCATGTCGTGGACGAGGATTCCGCCGAACGCGGCGATCAGGCTGTTGGCGAGCGCCGCGACCAGGATTCCGGCGAGGATCGGCAGCGGCCGGCGGTAGCGCGCGGCCAGCGCGATGACGAGCAACTGGGTCTTGTCCCCCCATTCGCCGAGCGCGGCGGCGACGAAGCTGGTGAGGAGCGCGTCCAAAGGCTCAGGCGCAGAGGCGAACCGAGACCGAGGCGAGCATCGCTTCCGCCGCGCTCTCCTCCATCCGCTCGCAGCCGATCGCGTCCTGGAGCCGTCCGAGATAAAGCAACCGGGGGCAGCCGCTGCGATCCTCGGCCACCGCCCGCTCGAGCGCGTCGGCGACCCGAACCACCGGCGTGAGGCCGTAAGCCGAGGCGAGACTCTTGATGCCGGCCACGCTCTCGGAAAAGTCACGCTGGGAAAGGCGTTTCGGCGCCGTCTGCAGGCTGGCGAGCCGCTCGCACAGCTCCGCCCGAACGAGCATCATTCCATCCGCTTGCGCCCGCATCGTCCCGCTCCCTCATTGGGTCGAGAGCAACGATGCTCCGATATGGTTACCGCTTCGTTAAAGCGGGCAGCGGCTCAGCCGATTCGCTCGCTCACTTGGTGCCCGTTTGAGCCCCGGCCAGCGGGTTCGAAGCCGTGGGAGCGCCAAAAGCCGTCTCCGGCTGCTCCGCTCCCAGCGCGTCGTAGATCGCCCGGGCGGCCGTCGCGATGACGGCCGGCCGGTTCGAGCCGCCGCGGGCGAAGAAGGCTACCGCGATCCGGCGTCCCTTGGGCGTGGTCAGGAAACCGACGTCGCCGGTATAACCCGAAAGCGTGCCCGTCTTGTGCTCCACGGTCGCGCCGGGGGGAAGGATCCCGCGGATTCGGTTGGAGCCGGTCGAACAACGCCGCATCATGTCCCGAAGGAGGTAGCGGCTCCGGGACGTCAGTGCGCCCTCGGAGTCGATGAGCCGAAGCAGGCCCAGCATCGCGATCGGAGTGCTCGAGTCGCGGACATCGCGCAAATCCCTGCGCGCGCTGAGCAGTTGCGCGATCGTTCGGTCTACCCGGATGCCGGCGAGACCGTGGCCGCGCAGCCAATTGTCGATGGCCCTCGGCCCTCCCAGCGTTCCCATCAGCAGATCGGTGGCGCGATTGTCGCTGCGCGTGATCATCGCATCCATCAGCTTCAGCGCGGATGTGCCGGCGACAGGATCGTCGAGGGTCCGCCGGCCGGCGTCCACTTCCGCGAGATAGGCGGCCGCGACAGCTATCTTCATCGTGCTCGCCATCGGAAAGGCCTGCTGGCCGTTGAAGCTGATCGTCTCCCCGCTCGCCAGGTCGAGTGCGGCGATGCCATACTCGCCCGGATTCTCCGCGGCCATGGCCGCGAGCCGCTGCTCGAGCGAACGCAGGCGCGGGCTGTCGTCGGCCCAGGCAGGTTGCGCAAAAAAGACCAGCAGGGTCGCCAGCAAGCCAACAAATCGCATCGAAATTCCCCTCAACAGCCGCAGCGGCATCCCACAGGGTCACCATAGCGCCGGTTCAGTCGGAAACCATGAATGCACTTTGGTAAACACGCGCGTTCGTCGCACCTTTGGCTCGATACGGCGCTGCAACGGCGCGAAAAGGCTCACGCGGCTCGCGGCACCGGGCCGATCGGCTTCTCGCGCCTCTGCTTCCGGAAGGCCCCCGCCCTTGACAGCGGACCCGCTTCGCGGCAGAGGCGACCGGGCATATGAGCGGCGGGGACGCCGCTTTTATTTTTTTACGAAACCCCGTTTTTTGAGAGGCTGTCATGGCCAAGCCGACCACGGTCAAGATCAA
>JASLBD010000179.1 GCA_030146745.1 Allosphingosinicella sp.
ACCGGCGTCGAGCGCCTTCCTCGGGGTCATCACCCGCTTCTGGTCGCCGACATGGCTGTCCGCCGGCCGGACGCCGGGAACGACGAAGAAGCCGTCGGGCCACATTCTCTTCGCCGCGGCGACCTCGTTGCCGGAGCAGACCACTCCGTCCAGCCCCGCCTCGCGGGCGAGCGCGGTCAGCCGTTCGACCTGGGCGTGGGGATCGTCGGCGAGGCCGATCGACTCGAGGTCGCTTCCGTCCAGGCTGGTCAGGACCGTGACGGCGACCACCTTCGTTCCGCTCGGCGCCGCCGCCTTGGCGTCCTCCATCATCGCCCGGCCGCCGGCGGCGTGGACGGTGAGGACCGCCGGCTCGAGCGGGCGAAGCGCCTGGATCGCCTTGCCGACCGTGTTGGGGATGTCGTGGAACTTCAGGTCGAGGAAGATTGGAAGATGGAGCTCGGCCATTTCGCGGACGCCGTGGCGGCCGTTGGCGCAGAAGAATTCGAGGCCGAGCTTGATGCCGCCGACATGGTTCCTCACCCGGGTCGCGATCGCCTTCGCCCGCTCGAGGTCGGGGGTGTCGATGGCGACGAAGATCGGGCTCCTCATGCGGTCGGCCAGGCTTTGCTGTCGGTCGCGACTCGTCCCCCCTCGCCATTGTCGACGGTGACCGGCGACGGAGTTGGGGTCGTGCGCGTCGGGGCGACGCTGACGGAGGCCGGCTCGAGCCGGCGCCTGAGGCTCCACAGCCGCGCCCGGTAGACGATGAAGGTCGGGACGAAGCCGAGCAGGAAGGCGGCGAGGACGAGCGCGGGCAATTTGACGTCCGCCTCCAGCCCGCCCCAGAGCCTGAGGGTTGCGTTAGTCCAGTTCGCCTTGGCGAACAGGACGAGGACCACGGTCAGGGCGATCCAGAAGAGGGTTTTCAGGAACTGCATTCACGCCCTCCAGGCTTCGGGGTAGCTCTATGGCGGCGCGGGCGGCGGCGCAACCGGGAAGGGAGGGCGGATCGCTCCCGCTCCGTCAGGCCGGGGCTGAGCCGGCATCCACCTTCTTACTCCGCGCGTCCGAAGGGAAAAGGTGGACCCCGGATCAAGTCCGGGGTGAGGGTTACCCCACCTCCTTCTCGATCGCCTCGAACAAGGGCTGGATCTCGCTCAGCCGCGGCTTCTCCTCGGCGAGGATGGCCCGAAAGGCTTCGCGCTTCAGGCGATCGGTGAGCCCCTCGGGGAGGCTCAGGCCCTCCGGCAGGGTCGAGACGGTGATGTCGATGAGGCGGTCGGCGCCGTGCAGGCGGCCCCACAGATAGTCGTTCTCGCGATAGGCGCGGCTGAAGAAGGCGCCGAAGCTGTTGAACTGCACGCCCTTGAGCGTGGCGCCGACCCCGCCGCCGCGGATCGCGGTCGCATCCTCGGGCGAGATTCGGTCGACCTTGACCTCGTCATATTCGTCGAGCCCCTCGCCCTGGAGGAGGGGGAGGGTGGCGATGTCGTAGAAGGGGAAGCCGAGATAGGCGAGCATGAGGCTGCGCCGCTCGGGCTTGGGGAAGGCGGCGAGCGCCTGCGTGAGGCGGGCGTCCGCTTCGTCGTCGGCGGCCCTCATCGACAAGGCGCCGGCAAGCGCCTCGAGCGCCGCGGCGGGGCGTTCCGCGGCGTCGCGATAGACGTCGGCGCCGGCGCCGGCCGGCTCCCGCGAATAGCGGCCGATAAGCCGGTAGAGCTCCCCGCGGGCGGCGGCGATCGCCTCGCGCGGCGGATCCGCCTGCTCCTCGATCTGGCCGAGGCGGCGGACCAGGAAGCGAAGCCGCCGGGTCCGGAAGGCGGCGTCGAAGCGCCTCAGGAACAGGACGACTTCGGGCTTGGCGCCGGTCGTCGTCATCGAATCCTGGTCGGCGAGGCCGAGGCGCCTGACTTCGCTCCACACCGCCCGGCGGATCCGCTCGTGGCGGCTTCGGCCGCCGCCGCCGCCGAGCCGGAAGATCCGCTCCGCCGCCTCCTCCGCCACTCCGGCGAGCTTGAAATGGCCGTAGGCGGCGTAAGCGTAGCCGGCCTCGCGGGCGGCGATGGTCTGGGCCCGGGCGCGCCAGCCGGCGAGCCGCTTCGCATTCGGCTTGAGAAGGAAGATGGTCGAGCCGAAGGCCCGCTCGATCGCCGCCTCGACCTCCGGGCGCATCGCCTCGACGATTTTTCGAAGACGGCGGATGGTCGACGAGCGCTGGTCGATCGCTTCGAGATTGTCGCGGATCGGCTGCTCGCGCGGAATGTCCGAAAGCGCTCCGAAGATGGTCGCGAAGAAGCCGGGCGCCTCGTCGCCACCGCCGCCGGCCAGCCGCACCGAGCGGACTCCCGGCTTGGGATCGATGTAGACGAAGCGCCGGTCGACCTCTCGGTGCGCCGGCCGGTTCTGGAGCGCCTTGATCGCCGGCCGGAAGGGGGCGTTGGCGAGAACCGAGCCGTCGATCAGGACCGCCGACTCGGCCGTCCCCAGCGCCGACTGGCGCGGCAAGGCGCGGGTGAGGAAATCGCCTCGGCCCGGCCAGTCCGTGCCGCGCTCCTTCAGCACCGAGTCGAGCTCGGCCACCTGGAAGGGCGGGAAGGCGCCGGGGAAGCTCGCCGTCGCCCGCGCCGCGAAGGTGAGCTCCGCGGCTTCGGCGAGCGGCCCGGGGCCCGCCCGCCGGAAGGAGAGGATCAGCCGGTGCTCCTGCTCGATCACCTCCGGCGGCGAGTTCAGCCGAAGCTGCTCGGAATAGCCGTAGAAGTCGGTGACGGTGACGAACAGGTCGAGCGGATGATAGCTCGGAAGGAGCGGCGGTCCCTCCGGGCCTGCCGCCATGGCGTCGAACGCTCCGAGCAGGAGCCGGGTGAAGCCGGGCCCGCTGAACGGCGGAGCGAACCAGCGGGCGCGGATGAAATTGGCGAGCTTGCCGCGAATCTCCTCGCGATGGTCGGCCTCCACCGTCTTCTCGAGGGCACCGCGCCGCGACGACCAGGCCCAGGCGAGCGGCACCGCCGCCGACTTGGCGAGGCGGGAGAAGCGGTTCATCGCGGGGTCGATCAGCCGGTCGACGTCGGCCGTCTCGAGCCACAGGTCGGTCAGCGGTTCGAGCGAGCGGCCGCTGGCGATCGCCTCGGCCAGGAAGACGGCGTTGATCCCGCCCGCGCTCGCGCCGGCGAGGATGTCGACCAGCACCCGGACGTCGAGCTCGCATTCGCGGGCGATCGCCTCGATCAGCCGGCGGTAGACGGCCTCGCTGCCCGGTTCCGCCTCCTCGCCGGAGTGGAAGGCGCGGCTCGCCCGGGCAAGGCGCCAGACCTCCTTGGTGATTCCATGCATGTAAACGGCGAGGCTGATTCCGCCGTAGCAGATCAGGGCCAGCCGTAATTCCTTCTCGCGCACCGATGAATCGTGGCAGGCGAGCGACGAATTGTCGAGACGGGTGGAACTCCGCTCAACTCACCCCGGAATCGTTTCACGCCGCCGTAACGACCGGGACTCGTCAAATTTTGCCGGCTAGCCCGATTCCCATCGGAGGCTGAGGGGCTTCAAAGCTTATGTTGTTGTTTTCGCGCTTGCGTCGCCGCGGCACTCAATTTGCCGTGATCACCGCCATCGCCGGGCTGATGAGCTCGGGCCCGGTCCAGGCCGACGAGCTCGCCGCGGGCGACCGTCTCGAAAGCCTGACCGCCGTGGTCGGCACGCTGGACGAGAGCATCGTCCGGACCATCGATCCCGTCGTTGCCGAGGAAAAGGTCTATCAGGCGATCGGCCAGGGCACCGCCAGCTATTACGGCCGCGAGCTCGCCGGCAACCGCACCGCCAGCGGCGAGCGCTTCAACCCCAACGGCCTCACCGCCGCCCACCGCACCCTTCCGCTCGGAACCAGGCTTCGGGTGACCAACGTCGCCAACGGCCGCAGCGTCATCGTCCGGGTCAACGATCGCGGCCCGTTCGTCGGCAAGCGCGTCATCGACGTCTCGCTGGGCGCCGCCCGCGAGATCCAGATGATCCGTTCCGGCACCGCCCAGGTCCGCCTGGAGCTCGTCCCGACCGCCTGATCCTTTGCCTCCCCATCGAAGAATGGGGAGGGGAACCACCCGCAGGGTGGTGGAGGGGTATAAGGCGCAGAGCCGGGATCGCCTCCCGCGAACCGTCGGCGTCGGCGCCATTTACCCCTCCACCATGCTTCGCATGGTCCCCCTCCCCACCGCTTCGCGGCAGGGAGGCAAGTCGCCGCCGCGACGTTAGGCTTTACCTGCCACCTGAACCGGGTATCAGGATCCGGAGCGCATCGAGTAGGGCGGGAGAGTAAAGCTGAAGCGGCCGTTTTTGTACCTGCCCGTGGCCGGTCTCCTCCTCTTCTTCCTCTACTGGGCAGCGACCCATATCAGCTTCGGCGGCGGCGCCCCGGCGCAGCCCGAGCTCGGCATTTCCAACCAGCAGCTCGCCACGATCGAGGAGCGCCAGAACGCGCCCGAAAGCGTCGCCGACTACAAGCGACTCGACGCGCGCCTTCAGGCGCTGATGCGGAGCGACCGGATGATCGGCCTCGCCGTCGGAATCGTCGAGAATGGCGAGATCCGCTTTCTCAAGGGCTATGGCGAGACGGTCGCCGGAAGCGGCGAGGCGGTCACCACCGACACCGTCTTCCGCTGGGCCTCGCTTTCCAAGGGCGTGGCGGGAGACATGGTCGCCCTGCTCGCGGACGAGGGCAAGCTCTCGCTCTACGAACCGGTCGCCAAATATTCGACGTCGCTGCGCCTGCCGGCGGGCAACGAGCAGAAGGCGACCGTGGCCGATCTTCTCTCCCATCGGCTCGGGCTGTTCGGCCACGCGCAGGATTCCAAGCTCGAGGACGGGATGGACCCGCGCTTCCTTCGGGCCTCGCTCGCCCAGTTGAACTCGATCTGCTCTCCCGGAAC
>JASLBD010000213.1 GCA_030146745.1 Allosphingosinicella sp.
GCCTTCGCTCATCCTCGCTCGCTACCACAGCCGCGCAAAGGGGGCACGCGTGGCGAGTGGTTTAGCTATTGAGGCGAGAGGGTTGTTCAAGGCCTTCGACGGCAAGACCGCCGTCGACGGCATCGACCTCGCCGTTCCGCAGGGCAGCATCTACGGGATCCTCGGGCCCAACGGCGCCGGCAAGACGACGACCTTGCGGATGCTGCTGGGGATCATCGATCCCGACCGCGGCGAGCGCTCGCTGCTCGGCCGCGGCCGGCCGCTCGAAGCGGCCAATCTCGTCGGCTATCTGCCCGAGGAGCGCGGCCTCTACCCGGCGATGACGGCGCGCGAGGCGGTTGCCTTCATGGGCGCGCTGCGCGGCCTTCCCCTCGCCACGGGCAGGGCCCGGGCCGAGGATCTGCTGAAGGCGAACGGACTCGCCGATTATGTCGACAAGCCGATCCGGAGCCTCTCCAAGGGCATGGCCCAGACCGTGCAATTGTTCGGCACCATCGTCCACCGCCCCAAGCTGATCGTCCTCGACGAGCCCTTTTCCGGCCTCGATGCCATCAACCAGGGGCGGCTCGAGCATCTCATCCGGGACGAAGCGGCGGGCGGAGCGACGATCATCTTTTCGACCCACGTCATCGCCCATGCCGAGCGCCTGTGCGAACGGATCGCGATCATCGCCGGCGGCAAGGTCCGCTTCGAAGGGAGCGTCGCCGAAGCGCGCGACCGGCTTCGGCCGCAGGTGCGGCTTCGAACCCGGGTTGCCGACGGCGCCTGGCGGGGAGCGCTTCCGCCGGACGCGCATCACGAGGACGGCCTCTGGTCGTTCGAGCTTCCCCAAATCGGCATCGAGCCGCTGCTCAAGGCGCTGATCGACGCCGGCGCCGGAATCGAGGATCTCTCGATCGAGCGGCCGGGGCTTCACGACGCCTTCGTCGCGATCGCCGGCGAGCAGGCGGCGCGCGAGCTCGCCGACAGCGCCGCGCAAGGCGACGCGCGATGATGGGCTTCGTCCAATCCGCCTACGTCATCGCCCGCCGCGACTTCGTCGCCACCGTGTGGTCGCGGACCTTCCTCTTCTTCCTGCTCGGGCCTTTGCTCGTCATCGGCCTCTCCTTCCTGTTCGGAAGCATGAGCGGCCGGATGGCGCGCCAGGACGTCCATGCGACCGTGGCCGTGGTCGCGGGGGAAGCGGATTTCGCCGCCCTGGCGGCGGCCCGCGAGCGGCTCAATCCCGGCTTCGCCGCCCGGCCCCTGCCGACGCTGGTGCGCGAGGCGCCCGGCGGCGAGCCGTCGAAGCAGGTCGAAACCCTGCTGAGCAATCCCGAAAAGCGCATCCTCGCCGTGCTCACCGCCCCCCTCGATCGGCCGGTCCTCACCGGCGCCATCACCAACGAGGGATCCATCCAAAAGCAGATGTCGCTGATCGTCGATCAGGCGCGCCAGCAGATCGCGCTCGGCGCGGCGGGCCGGCCCATACCTCCGGCCGCGATCGAGGTGGTTGAGACGGACCGGTCGGAAGGCGCTCTGGCGGCGACCCGGGCGATCACCGCCCGCGGCGGCCAGCTCCTGCTCTTCATGCTGACCGTGCTTCTGGCCGGAATGCTGCTCTCCAACCTGCTTGAGGAGAAATCGAACAAGATCATCGAGGTGCTGGCGGCGGCGCTTCCGATCGATGCGATCTTCCTGGGCAAGCTGGTCTCGATGCTCGCCATATCGCTGGTCGGGATCGCGGTCTGGGTCGGCGGCGCCCTTGCCGCGCTGGCGCTGTGGCCGGGGCAGGCGCCCGGCCTGCCCGAACCCGCGGTCGGGTGGCCGCTCTTCATCCTCCTCGTCCTGCTTTACTACAGCGCCAATTACCTCCTGCTCGGGGCGCTCTTCCTCGGCATCGGAAGCCAGGCCAATTCGGTCCGCGAGGTGCAGACCTTGTCGATGCCGGTCACGGTCGGCCAGATGCTGATCTTCCTTCTCGCCTCCTTCGCCGTCGGGGCGTTCAACAGCCCGCTCGGCCTCGGCGCCGCGATCTTCCCGTTCAGCTCGCCGCTGACGATGGTCGCCCGGGCGGCGCAGACGCCGGAGCTCTGGCCGCATCTGCTGGCGCTGGCATGGCAGGCCTTGTGGGTGTGGCTGACCGTGGCTTTGGGCGCGAAGCTGTTCCGGCGGAACGTGCTGAAATCGGGCGGCGGTTCCGGCGGGATGCTGAGGCGGCGCAAATCTGCCTAATTCCTCCCCGAGATTTCTCGGGGAGGGGGGCCGCGCAGCGCGGTGGAGGGGTTTTACGGCGCTCGAAGAACCCCTCCACCATGCTTCGCATGGTCCCCTCCCGGGCAAATGCCGGGGAGGATTTAAGTCACTCCGGCGCCGGGCCTACCTGCTGCCAGAGCTCGACCTTGATCCCGTCGCAATCGAGGATCCAGGCGAACTTGCCATATTCCTCGTCCTGCCGGCCGAGGATATCGACCCCCTTCGACTCCAGGTCGGCGATCATCGCGTCGAGATCGTCGACCCTGAGGTTGATCATGAACGCCGCCTCGCTCGGCGCGAAATAGTCGCTGGACGATTTGAAAGGGGACAGCAAAGCATAGCCGCCGGGATCGCCGGCGAACGGGAAGGTGGCGCCCCACTCTCCGCCGACTCCGAGCACCTCCTTGTACCAGCGCGCCGTCGCCTCGCTGTCCTCGACCTTGTAGAAGACTCCGCCCAGCCCCGTTACCCTAGCCATAGATCGTCTCCGCCGCCTGTTTCAGGGCCTTCATGACGAGCAAATAGGGGTAGGGGCCATGGCTGATCCTGGCGACCCCGGCCGAGGCCACCGCCGGCGCGGCGGGGGCGCCGGGAAAGGCCATGAAATTGACCGGCAGCGGCGAGGCTACGCAGATCTGCGCCAGCTGGTGGACATCGACGAGGCCCGGGACGAAGAAGCCGCTTGCACCGGCCTCGGCATAGGCCCGGGCCCGGACCAGCGCGTCGTCGATCGCGGCTGTTTCGTGGGTTGCCGCCTTCGTCTTGAGGAAGATGTCGGTGCGGGCGTTGATGAAGAAGTCCGGCCCGACCGCGGAGCGCGCGGCCCGGATCCTTTCGGCCTGCGCCTCGACCGGGTAGAGACCCTCGCCGCCGACGACCTGATCCTCGAAATTGCAGCCGACGGCGCCCGTTTCGGCGAGCCGCTTCATATTCGCGGCCACGGCCTCGGGTTCGGTGCCGTAAGCGCCTTCGAAGTCGATCGTGACCGGAAGCTCGACGGAGCGCACCACCCGCGCCGCATTGGCCAAAGCGAGCTCGAGCGGGAGCGCCTCGGAATCCCCGAAGCCCTGCGCGGCGGCGACCGAGGCGCTCCCGGTGGCGATCGCCTTCGCGCCCGCCTCGGCCACCGTCTTCGCGCTGCCCGGGTCCCAGGCGTTGAACAGGATGAGCGGCTGCCCTGGCCGGTGCAGCGAAGCGAAGAGCCTGGCCTTGTCGTAAGATGTCCCCATGCGAGGAATGGTTACGCCGACCCTGGAGCGCTGTCCATCGGCGAGCCTCGGTCCGCCGCGGAAGGACCTCGCCGACAGGGCGCGCCCGGTGCCGGTCCTGCTTGGCAGCCGTAATTTCAGCCGCTAAACTTGGTGGAATTCTGTAGGAAGGGGGGGGACGCAGGTGAGCCGTAAATGGACGGGCATGATAGTTTCGGCGGCCTTGGCCGCCTTCTTTTCGCCTTCGGCGGCCTCGGCGCAGTCCGGATCGCGCATGTGGAGCCTCGAGAACCAGAAACAGTGCATGGACGTCCCCGGCGGCGACTTCTCACCCGGGGTGCAGCTCATACTTTACCCCTGCCAGGGCAGCGCCAACCAATATTTCGTGCTGGAGGCGGACGGACACCTGGTCGCGAACGGCGGCCGCGCCGGGCCGCGGGGCAAGATGTGCGTCGAGGCCGTCGACCGGAAAATCGTGCTTCAGCCCTGCCGGCGCCTGACGACCGGGGACCGTCAGTGGTGGGAACGCGATCCGTTCGGCTTCTTCAAGAACAACTCGCCGCTGATCGAGTGCCTCGGCCAGGACCAGCGTCGCGACGGTCATCCCCGACTGGTCGTACGCCCCTGCAACACCGATAATTTCAACGGCACCTTCAACACCTGGTACCCC
>JASLBD010000216.1 GCA_030146745.1 Allosphingosinicella sp.
ACGAGGGCTTCGGTGCCGACCCCGGTCGCACCAGTTGCGCAACGGGGAGTGCGAGCACGATTACTCGTCAGGGAGTGACCTCGCCAATCGTCGTCAATTTCGCCGCCAAGCATCGGCGCGGGTTTTGTCGACGTTGAACGCCGGCATGCCGGCCCGCGCTTTCGCCCCAGCGGGCGGCGGGATGCCGCTGTTTCGGCCGGTTCCTGAAAAGCCTCGGTTTTCACCCTGGTGACCCCCGAGGGAGGTTCGATCCGGGCGTGACGGCATTCTCCATCCGGCTCTTCGCCGGCCGGCAGCAGCAACTGGAATTTCGGGCCGCATTCGACGCGGAGCTGCGCAAACGGATTGTACCGACACCATCCTCGTTTTGACTTCGGCGTGGAAGCGCTGCCGGGGAATCCACGGCGAGGAGCTGTTCGCCGACCCCGGCGGCCGCGGCCGAAGGTCTAACCTTGTGGTTTCCGTGTGAAATGAATGCTGAGCAGGTCGGCTGTTCCGTACCGCAGGCCCGCGAAGCTGGCCTCGACATGGGCGACCAGGCCGGCCGGGATCATCCGGGACAGGCCCCAGAGCTGCCCCTGATGGAGGTTTGCGACGCCTGGCGGGAAGGCGGCTCAGCCAGGTTGTCCAACTGCATCTTGTTGCTCCCGTCCTGGCGCCGGTCTCCTGAACGAAGCGATGGGCGCCTTGACTCTGACACGGTGTCAAACACCATGTGAGGGTCCGCAGGGCCGAATCACCGGCGATTTCACTCGAGAGGACCAATCCCGTGGACGTCATTCATGATCATGCCGGGCATTGTCATCACGACCATTCGCCGGGTGCACCGGCGACGGTGAAGGATCCGGTGTGCGGAATGACCGTCGATCCGGCGGCGACGCCGCATCATCACCAGCTGAGCGGCACGACCTATCATTTCTGCAGCGCCGGTTGCCGGACCAAGTTCATCGCGGATCCCCGCCGTTACTTGCATCCGGAAACCGCGCCTGCTGCCGTCGAGGCTCCCAAGGGCGCCATCTGGACTTGCCCGATGCATCCCGAGATCCGCCAGGTGGGACCGGGCAGCTGCCCGATCTGCGGAATGGCGCTCGAGCCGGAGATGCCGACGCTCGACGAGGGGCCGAACCCCGAGCTGATCGACATGAGCCGCCGCTTCTGGCTGAGCGCGGCGCTATCGCTGCCTCTTTTCGTCCTCGCGATGGGTTCGGAGTTGCTGGGCTGGCACTGGCTGCCGATGCGAACCTCGGGGTGGGTGCAGGTCGCTCTCGCGACTCCGGTGGTGCTCTGGGGAGGCTGGCCGTTCTTCGAGCGGGGCTGGGCGTCGCTGAAGAGCCGCAACTTCAACATGTTTACGCTGATCAGCCTCGGAGTCGGCGTCGCCTATTCCTACAGCCTGGTCGCGACCCTGGCGCCGAACCTGTTTCCGCCCTCCTTCCATACGATGGGCGGGATGGTCCCGGTCTATTTCGAGGCGGCGGCAGTCATTACGACGCTGGTGCTGCTCGGCCAGGTTCTCGAACTGCGCGCCCGGTCGGCGACCGGCAGGGCGATTCGGGCGCTGCTGGGGCTGGCTCCCAAGACGGCCAGGATCATCCGTGCGGACGGACTCGAGGAGGACATCGACCTCGGCCACGTCCAGGCCGGCGATCTCCTGCGGGTGCGGCCCGGCGAGAAGGTGCCCGTCGACGGCGTCGTCGTCGAGGGCCGCTCGTCCGTCGACGAGTCGATGATCAGCGGCGAGCCGGTGCCGGTCGAGAAGGTGTCCGGCGAGAAAGTCACGGGCGCCACGGTTAACGGTACGGGCAGCCTGCTCATGCGTGCCGAGCGGGTCGGGCAGGACACCATGCTCTCGCAGATCGTGCGGATGGTTGCCGAGGCCCAGCGTTCGCGCGCGCCGATCCAGAAGCTGGCCGACCGGGTCTCCGCCTGGTTCGTGCCGGCGGTGGTGATGGTCGCCATCCTCTCCTTCGGAGTCTGGGCGCTCTTTGGGCCGGAGCCGGCGCTGAGCTATGCCCTCGTCAATGCGGTTGCGGTGCTGATCATAGCCTGCCCCTGTGCGCTCGGCCTCGCGACGCCGATGTCGATCATGGTCGGGACCGGTCGAGGCGCCACGGTAGGCGTGCTGGTCAAGAACGCGCAGGCGCTCGAGCTGATGGAGAAGATCGATACTTTGGTCGTCGACAAGACGGGCACCCTGACTCTGGGCACGCCCAAGCTCACTGCGGTCATTTCCGCGGATGGCGTCGACGAGGCCGACGTGCTGCGTCTCGCGGCCTCGCTGGAGCGTGCCAGCGAGCACCCACTCGCCGCGGCGATCATCGAGGGGGCCGAGGAGCGCGGCCTCGCTTTGGCTGGGACGGCAGACTTCGCTTCGCATACCGGCAAGGGCGTGAGCGGCTCGATCGAGGGGCGGCGGGTCGCGCTGGGCAACAAGGTCATGCTCGCCGATCTCGGTATCGACCCGTCCCCGCTGATGGCGCGGGCCGACGAGATCCGCTCCGAAGGCCAGGGCGTCATGTTTGTCGCCCTCGATGGCATGCTTGCCGGCCTCATTGCCGTGGCGGATCCTGTCAAGGAGAGCGCCGCCGCCGCCATCGCCGAGCTTAGGCGCGACGGTGTTCGGGTTGTCATGCTGACCGGCGACAACCAGCGTACCGCCGATGCGGTAGCCCGCCAGATCGGCGGCATCGACGAGGTCATTGCCGATGTGCTGCCGGACCAGAAGCAGGCCGTGGTCGAGCGTTTGAAGGCTTCAGGCCGCCGGGTTGCCATGGCGGGCGACGGCATCAACGACGCGCCGGCGCTCGCCGCGGCCGACGTCGGCATCGCCATGGGGACCGGAACGGACGTGGCCATGGAGAGCGCGGCGGTCACACTGGTGAAGGGCGATCTCGGCGGAATAGTCCGCGCCCGGCGCCTCAGCCGGGCCGTGATGCGCAACATCCGCCAGAACCTGTTCTTCTCGTTCGTCTTCAACGGTGCCGGAGTGCCGATCGCGGCGGGTGTCTTCTACCCGCTCTTCGGGCTGCTGTTGAGCCCGATGATCGCCGGCGCGGCCATGGCCTTGAGCTCGGTCGCGGTGATCGGGAACTCGCTCCGGCTGAGAGGGGTGCGGCTATGAAGATTGGGCAGGCCTCCACCGCCTCCGGCGTCAGCGAGCGGATGATCCGCCACTACGAGAAGATCGGGCTGATGCCGAAGGCGGCGCGGCGCGACTCCGGCTACCGGGATTATGACGAGCGCGACGTCAACACGCTGCTTTTCATCCGGCGGGCCCGGGACCTGGGCTTCCCGATCGAGGAGATCGGCAAGCTGCTGGCGCTCTGGCAGGACCGGGGGCGGGCGAGCGCCGATGTAAAGGCCCTGGCGCTGGCCCGCGCCGCCGAACTGAAGCGCAAGGCCAAGGAGCTCGACGCCATGCGGCGCTCACTCGAGCATCTGGCGGCCAACTGCCACGGCGACGACCGGCCGGACTGCCCGATCCTGGGCGGTCTGGAGGGGAAGGCGTCATGAACATCCGGTTTCGGACCATTGTAACGGGCGGGCCGGGGGTCTATCTGCGCCCCGTGTCCCTGACGCGTCTCATCCGGTTTCTGACCATCCTGGCGTTGGCTCTGTCGCCGCTCGCCGCGTTCGTTGCCGGGCCCGCATCAGCGACCGCGCATCATGCGGCGATGGCGGCCGAGGGCCATCAGATGGCGGGCCACGAGATGCCTGGCCACGACAAGGCCGGCGATGCCTCGATGGCGGCGATGCAGCTTTGCAAGGACATGGGCGACAAGCCGATGGATCAGCCTTGCGGGTCCGGCGATCGCGACTGCGTCAAGGCCTGTGCCGCCGTTCCCGCGATCCCGGCCGTTGGGGGCCAGCTCGAACCACAGGTTCTGAGTCATGGTCCCCAGCGGATGCCGGCCTTGGTGTCCGTGCCCCACGGCCTTGTTCCCGAGGCAGCGACGCCCCCTCCACGAGGCCTCCTGAAGATCTGAGACCCTTTCTCGATTTTCCAGGAGTGACACCATGAAGAAGATGTTTGCCGCGCTCACGCTTGCGATCGCTCTCCCCGCCGTTGCCCACGCTCAGACAGCACCCGCTCCCGCGCCCGCGCCGGAGAAGAAGATGGAGTGCTGCTGCGAGAAGATGGGCATGAAGATGGACTGCTGCGACAAGCACGGCAAAGCCGGTGCGGGTCAGGACGAGCATGCCGGCCACGACATGAACCAGCATCAGCAGCACCAGAAGCCCAATCAGTAAGCACTGAGGAGTGGGGCGGCGCCTCGTGCGCCGCCTCCGGCTCTGCCTGACGCCCCTGTGCGCGCCGAGGAGGCGTGCGCCTGTGAGGACGACCATGAACCAGATTTCAGTAGACCGCCGGACGCTGCTCCGCGCCGGAGCGCTCGGGACCCTTGGCCTGGGCATGCAGGGCCTGTTCCCCGCCTGGGCTCAGACCGGGACGAGCGGCCTCGCGCCGACGCTGCCGACGCTTTCGGGCGAGGAGATCGCCCTGGAGATCGGCAGGAGCCCCTTCAAGGTGCGCGGCCGAAGCGTCCATGCGGTGACCATCAATGGCACCGTGCCGGGCCCCCTGCTGCGGCTGCGCGAGGGGCAAAACGTCCGGATTACGGTGAACAACCGGCTGGACGAGGACACTTCGATCCACTGGCACGGCTTCATCCTGCCGTTCCAGATGGACGGCGTGCCGGGCGTGAGCTTCCCCGGGATCAAGGCGAAGTCGACCTTCGCCTATGAGTTCCCGATCGGGCAGTCCGGCACCTACTGGTATCACAGCCATTCGGGGCTCCAGGAGCAGCTCGGCCATTACGGGCCGATCGTAATCGATCCGGCCGGCGTCGACCCGGTTGCCTACGATCGCGAGCATGTGATCGTGCTGTCCGACTGGACGTTCCGGCACCCGCACGAGCTCATCACCAAGCTGAAGAAGGAAGGCGGCTACTTCAACCGGCAGAAGATGACCCTGCTTGGGCGCCTCAGCGGCGATCCCGAGCAGCAGATGCCGGCCGCTGACCGCAAGATGTTCGCGAAGATGAGGATGGATCCGACCGACATCCTTGACGTGACGGCGGCGGCCTACACTTATTTGATCAACGGCCACGGACCCGCCGACAACTGGACCGGCCTGTTCCGGCCGGGCGAGCGGGTGCGGCTTCGGATCATCAACGCGGCGGCGATGACGATCTTCAATATCCGTATCCCGGGTTTGGACATGAAGGTGGTGAGCACCGACGGGCAGAACGTGGTGCCGGTCGATGTCCATGAGCTCCAGATCGGCAATGCCGAGACCTATGACGTGATCGTCGAACCGGGGGACCAGGCTTACACCTTCGTCGCGGAGGCAATGGACCGCTCAGGCATGGGCCGGGCGACGCTGGCCCCTCGGATGGGGATGAGCGCCGCTGTCCCGCCGCTTCGTCAGCGTCCAGTCCTGACGATGAAAGATATGGGCATGGGCGGCATGGACCACGGCTCGATGTCGGGCCTGGACCAAGGCGCCGGCGCTGCCGCGGGCGGCGCCATGGCAGGCATGGACCACAGCGGCCACTCGGCTTCGCCCAGCGGGGGTACGCCTTCCCCCGCCCCGATGGACATGAGCGGCATGAACATGCGCGACAAGTCGAAGGTGCCGCCGCACGTCAAGGTGGGAGTCGGGGTCGACTCGATCGCGATGGCTCCGGTGGATCGCACTGGAGATCCGGGCCTCGGCCTCGAGAATATGGGCCACAAGGTGCTGACCTATCGGGATCTGCGGGCGCTCACGCCGAGCGCCGACACCCGCGTCCCGGCGAGGACCGTCGAGGTCCACCTCACCGGCAACATGGAGCGGTTCATGTGGTCGATCGACGGTGAGAAGTTCAGCGAGAATCCCGAGCCGATCCGCTTCGAGCGGAACGAGCGGGTGCGGGTGACGATGATCAATCACTCGATGATGACCCACCCGATGCATATCCATGGCCACTTCTTCGAGGTCGTGAACGGCCAGGCGGCCAAGCCGATCAAGCATACGGTGATGGTGCTGCCCGGGGCGAAGCTGAGCTTCGACATGACTGCGGACGCGCCCGGCGACTGGGCGTTCCACTGCCACCTCCTGCTCCACATGCACGCCGGGATGATGCGCGTCGTGACGGTCCGTCCTCTCGATGGAGACGCGGCATGAAGCGGTTGATCCCCTTTCTCCTCGCCACGGGTTTGGCGGGCCCGGCCCTGGCGCAGCATGCGGGACACGGGGCGCCTGCGCCGAGCCAGGCGCCTGCCCCG
>JASLBD010000380.1 GCA_030146745.1 Allosphingosinicella sp.
CGCCACGGTGTGGATCTCGAGCATCGGCGCCCGCACCCGGACTCCGGCGACGATCGTCTCGTTGGTCCTTTCGTAGGCGCCGGCATAATGGGAGACGTCGGTCGAGGTGCCGCCCATGTCGAAGCCGATCACCCGGTCGAAACCCGCTTCCTCGGCGGTCCTGGCCATTCCGACGATTCCGCCGGCCGGGCCGGAGAGGATGGCGTCCTTGCCCTGGAAGGCGGCGGCGTCGGTAAGGCCGCCCGACGACTGCATGAAGAAGAGCCGAGCGCCGCTTCCAAGCGCGGAGACCACCCGGTCGACGTAGCGTCGGAGGACCGGGGACAGATAGGCGTCGACCACCGTGGTGTCGCCGCGCCCGACCAGCTTGATCAGCGGCCCGACGCGATGGCTCGCCGACACCTGGGTGAAGCCGATCTCCTCCGCGAGCGCCGCCAACGTGGCCTCATGCTCCGTCCAGCGCCAGCCGTGCATCAGAACGATCGCGATCGCCCGATAGCCTCCCTTATAGGCGCTTGTAAGGGAGGAGCGGGCGCCTTCGACATCGAGCGGGCGAAGCACCTCCCCCCCGGCCGAGACCCGCTCGTCCACCTCCATGACGTCCCCATAGAGCGCCTCGGGCAGGACGATATGCCGCGCGAAGATGTCCGGCCGTGCCTGGTAGCCGATCCTCAGGGCATCGCCGAAGCCGCGGGTGATGGCGAGGACGAGCTTCTCGCCCTTGCGCTCGAGCAGGGCGTTGGTGGCGACGGTGGTGCCCATCTTCACCGCTTCGAGCGGGGCGTCGCCATGCTCGGCGACCAGCCGCCTTATCCCCTCGACGGCGGCGTCGTCATATTGCTCGGGATTGTCGGAGAGCAATTTGGCGGTGAGCAGGCGGCCGTCGGGGGCGCGGGCGACGATGTCGGTGAAGGTGCCGCCGCGGTCGACCGAGAAGGACCAGCCTTTCGTCATCCGCGGCGGCTCTTGGGATCAGGCGCTGAGGTGGGCGTAGAGGACCATGCAGTAGAGCATCGGCAGCGACAGGATGAGGTTGGTGCGCGAGGCCATCATCGCGACCGATGCCGAGCGCGCCTTCACGTCGTCGGCCGCCGGAACGATGCCGAGCGCCCTTTTCTGGTTCGGCCAGATGATGAACCAGACGTTTGCCGCCATGATGATTCCGAGCCACATGCCGATCCCGATCGTGCGGTGGGTTTCGGCGAGGCCGAGGGCGCGCGCGGTATAGCCGCCTTCCTTCATCTCGCCGGTCAGAAGGCCGAGGATCACCGTCGCCAGCGCCGCCCAGCGGAACCAGAACAGGGCGACGGGCGCGATGTGCTTGGTGACTCCCGGCTTAAGCTCCGCCGGCACCTTGGGCATGGTCGGGATCTGCACGAAGTTGAAATAATAGAGCAGCCCGATCCACAGGATTCCGGCGAAGATGTGGAGGTAACGCATGAACTGCGTCCAGTCGTAGCTGCCGTCGCCGATCAGGCCGCCGTGCAGCCCGAACATCGCCGCGATCGTCAGCACGACGCCGATCACCAGCGCCAGATGGAAGTTGCCGAGTATCTTCGCCATCGAAACCCCCTGTGGTTTGTTCGGTGCCGCCTTAACGCAGGGTGCGGGCGGAGGGTAGGCGAAAATCCTCCCCTGCATTTGCGGGGGAGGGGGACCATGCGAAGCATGGTGGAGGGGCTATCCTGACTCCGAAGACCCCTCCACCGCGCTCGCGCGGTCCCCCTCCCCGCGAAATCGCGGGGAGGAATTTAGAGCCGCCACATGATGCTCTGCGACAAGGGCGTCCACACCCCCGTCTTCACGCCGGCGTGGCGAAGGGCCGCTCCCGTCCAGGAATTGCAGGTGTAGACGGCGCTGTACGGGCCCACCGCCTCGTAGAACATGTCCGACGTTCCGTAGCCGCGGCCCAATATCGGCATCGTCCGACCCTCGGCGTCATATTGGAAGCTGCCCCGCGCGAATTCGACCAGCCGGCGATATTCCTCGCGGCGAAGGACGATCGGCTTCGTGTCCTCGCTCGCCCTCGGATCGTGGTCGTGATCGGCGTGCATCAGGCTTCGGCCCTGGCCGAAGGCGGCGAGGAAGGCGTTCTTCATGGTGAGGTCGCCCCAGGTCGGGGTCTCGAGATAGAAGGTGCGGTTGCCGTAGCCCAGGGCGACGTAATTGCCGTGGCCCCAGCCCTTGTCCTTGAGATGGCCGCCGGGGACGAGCGGGCGCCAGTCCATCTCCGGCGTGACCTTGGGCACCAGGATCCAGGTATGGACCCCGTTGGTGCGGACGAAGACCGTCACGCCCTCCTTCGCCTCCTCCCAGCCGCGATTGGCGGGGACGGCGCCGAGGATCAGCGCGGCGAGGAAATAGAGGAAGGGGATGGCGAGCAACGCCGCGGCGGCGCGGAGGGCGATGCGGGAAGCGCGTTTCACGGGCCCAGCCTAACGCTTGATGGCACGCCTGCGAAGCGCCAAGCCGGAAAACATGTCGCGAGAGCATCTGGAGGCGATCTGGCGGGCGGGGATGGAGGCGTGCCTGCCCGAGCGGGTGCTTCCGCCGCATCTGCCGGCGCCGCCGCCCGGCCGCACCTTGGTCCTCGCGCTCGGCAAGGCGGCGGTGCCGATGGCGCGGGCGGTCGAGACGAGATGGCGGGGCCCGCTGTCGGGGCTGGCGGTGACGCCGCACGGCAGCGGCGGGGCTCTGAAGCGGGTCGAGTCGATCGCCGCCGCACATCCCGTGCCCGACGAGAGCAGCGTTGCGGCGGCCGAACGCCTCCTCGCGCTGGCGGCGGGCGCAGGCGAGGACGACCTCCTCCTCGTCCTGCTCAGCGGCGGCGCTTCGTCGCTCGCGTGCCTGCCGGGGGCGGGGCTGGAGCTGGCGGAGAAAAGGCGCCTCACTTCGGCGCTGCTGCGGTCGGGAGCGACGATAAGCGAGATCAACTGCGTGCGCCGCCATCTCTCGCGCTTCAAGGGCGGGCGCCTCGCCCTTGCCGCGCCGCCCGCGCGGCTGGTGACGCTCGCAATCTCCGACGTGGCCGGCGACCCGCCGGAAGATATCGGCTCCGGCCCGACCGCCGCCGACCCTTCGAGCCGGGTGGAGGCGCGGGCGATCCTCGCCCGCTACGCCGTCGAGGCGCCGGAGCGGGGCTGGTCCGAAACACCGGCGCATGTGCCGGGCGCCTGGCGTCTCCTCGCCAGCGCCGCCACCGCTCTCGAGGCCGCCGCGGCGAGGGCGCGGCGGCTCGGCGCACCTTGTAGCCGAGCCGCCGC
>JASLBD010000200.1 GCA_030146745.1 Allosphingosinicella sp.
GCGACGATGTCATGCTCCATGCAGAGCCGGCCCATCAAATGGGTCTTGCCGCGCCCGAGCGGCTGGAGGGCTCCGGTCTTCCCGCATTGGCGCAGGATCCGGTGGGGCTGGAAGGCGTACATCGGGAGCTCGGCGATCGAGCCGTCGACCACGGCCTCGACATGATCTTCCTCATGCTCCTGAATCTCGAGGATCCGCATGGCGAGCGCCATCGAGGGCTGCGCCATCGCCTTGCCGGGTTCCGAGACGATCTGGCGCGCGCCGGGAAGCATCGCCCTCACCGTCTCCACCGCCCTGGCGAACTTGCTCTCGTCGTCCGAATGCCAGTCGTCCGGGAACCAGCCGCCGCCCATGTCGAGTATCTCGATCTTGCGCCCGGTCAGGCTCTCGATCGAGCGGCACCATTTCAGCATCGATTCGAACAGGTGCCACCATTGGGCGACCCCGATGTTCGAGCTGGCCATGTGGAAGTGGATCCCGAAGGCGGTGTCCTGCGGAAGCCGGCCCACGGAATCGATCAGCCTGGCGAAGGTGCCGGGGCTGTCGAGCGGGATTCCGAAGCGGGAGACGACGTTGGGGGTTCGGATCCGGATTCCGACATGCTTCGACGACATCTCGCCCGCTTCGAGCGCCGCGACGCAGCGGTCGAGATCGGCGACGCTGTCGCAGAAGACGGCGTGCATGCGCTCTTTGGGCATCATCCCTTCGGGCCACCATTTGCCGGGGCCGTTCAGGATCACCTGGTCGGCCCGGAAGCCGACCTCGATCGCCTTTTGCGCCTCCGCGAGGCTGATGCATTCGGCGTAGAAGCCGTTGTCGAGCGCGAGCCGGATCAGCCTTTCGTCCGGATTGGTCTTGATCGAATAGCCGCTCACCACCTGCACCTCGTTGGTGCTGAGGCGGTGGGCCCGGGCCGCGGCCCGCTTGAACAGGCCTTCGGCGGTCTTCTCGAAGAACAGGAATTGCGGGGTTTGGAGGCTGTCCAGCTCCATCGCCCCGATATCGCTGAGATAGACGTCCGGGACGTCGGGCTTGCCGTCGGCCTCGGCCTCCGGCTCGCCGCCGACCAGTCCCATCGCCTCGGCGTCGGCCTTGTGCAGCCGCTCGGCGAGCGAGGTCAGGCCGGACGGATGCTTCATCGAATGGCCGACCGCTCCGGCGAAAGGCTCGGGCAAGGCCGGAAGCGGATAATCCGCCCGCACCGGCACTTCGAGGACGACCCGGGTGAACTCGGCCGCCTCCGCCTCGGCCGGCCGCGCCCGGACTCCGCTCGCGCCCTGCACCAGCAATGCGGGGAGGTTGTGCCCGCCGATGGTCGCGCCGTGCACCCAGGCCGGGAAGCGCGGGTTCATCTCGAGCAGCCAGCATTGCTCGGCGGCGTCGCGCACCATCTCCAGCTCGCCGCCGCCGGTCCAGTTCAGCGCCTTGACGATCCGCCGAAGCTCCTTCTCGAAGGCCGGGTCGACGGGCCCGACGTCGCCGGCCCAGGTCTTGCCCTCGGCGGTGACGTCGCGCTTGCGCATGGCGACGCAGGCGATCAGCTCGCCCCGATAGGCGGCGAGCATCACCGATTCCTCATAGCCGCTGACATGGGCCTGGAGGAAAAGCTTGTCGGTCGACCAGACCTTGGTGAGCGCGGCACGGGCGGCGACGAAGCTGTCCCAGCCGGGCACCCGGGCCGCGTCGTAATAGGGCCCCTTCAGCCAGACCCGCCAATTATGCTCGCGGCAGAAAGCGTGAAGCTCCCAGTCGGAGAGGTCGCTGGAGACGAAGGGGGGGATCTTCACGGGCAGCCCCAGATGGGCTTCCACCGCGGGCTTCGCGATCCGCTTCAGCGCCGCCGCCGGCGGCGCGAGCAGATTGGGATGGCCGTCCGGGAAGACGGAGGCCAGCCACATCGCCTCCAGGTCGCTTCCGGAAATCCAATAGGCGCCGCCGTCGAGCACCTCGCGCACCCGCTCCGCATAAAGATCGAGGTCGAGCTCATCCCACGGCCGCTGGATCCACAGATCGTCAAGATCGGTCCAGTGGATACCGGACACGCGAGTGGTGTATTCGACACCGACCAGAGTCGCGTTGGGATAGCCCTGACGCAAGGACCGGACGATGCCGACGCCCGGCTGCGGGTTGCCTCCACCATAGAGGCCACTAACATATACTTTCATTTTTCTTCCAAGCAGCAAGTATTATTCGCCAGGACGGCGCCGAGAGCACGGGGAACTTGTTGTGTTTTTTAGTCGTTCAGCCGGGGAGGCTGCTAGTTATTTAACAGAACCAAGACATTAACTAAGGTTAAGATGAGCCAATATTTTATAAAACAACAAAGCAACGACCATGCGGTTCCGTCCGCCGCCTCCCGGCCTGGCTATCCAAGCTACGTCGACCTCGATTCCTATATCGACGTCGCTCGCCTCAAGTCGCTGGACCGCTATCTGCGCGATCGGCTCGAGCGGCGCATCGCCCGCGCCCGCGACCTGCAATTCTACACCGGACCCTTCCTGCTCGACGGGCGCTCGCCCGACCGGCCGGGGCCGCGCATGGTCTATCTCGCCCACTCGTCGCGCGGCCACGGCCTCGAGGCCTATTACGATCTCGACGATACCGACCTGTGGCAGCCGAGCGAGGAGGCGTCGGAATTTTGCGAGCTGATGGATTTCATCGCCACCTTGCCCTTCGCCGCGACCGGGCGGATGCTGATCATCTACGACGATTCGGGCCGCGAGGTCCCCGCCCACCGCGACCATGACAGCCAGGATCTGTGCCACGAATTCATCTGGCTCAGGACCAATTTCGACAAGCCCTTCTACATGCTGAACCCCGGGAGCGGCGAGAAGCTCTACGTCTCCTCCCATTCCGCCTGGTTCGACACGGTCAACCAGTTCCATGGCGCCGACGCGACGGGCGGCCTCTCGTTCAGCCTCCGGATCGACGGCCGCTTCTCGGACGATCTGCGAAGCCTCATCCCCTTCCCGCCCGGCGCCCGCGCCGCCGCGCCCGCGCTGTGGGCCGGGGCCGGGATGCGCCGAGCCGAGTGCAACCAACTACCGGGCCGGTCGGTTCTCCAATCCGACAGGTAGTGGCGGGCGGGTGCCGAAAAGGAACCCCTTGATGTTGCGTTACATGATGGCAGCCCTTCTCGCCGCGGCGCCGCTCGGAGCGGCCTCGGCTCAACAGCAGAAGACGGAAGGCTGGGCCCTGGCCGCGATGCCCAACGGCTGCATGGTCCAGGCCGTCTCGCCGCACGGAACGATGCTCTCCATCTGGGCCTTCGCCGGCGAGGAGAAACTGGGCTTCCTGCTCCAGAACAGGGGCTGGGAAGTCGAGGACGGCAAGAAGACTCCGCTCCAGGTCGAGTTTTCCGGGGCCAGCGCCTTGCTGGTCGAGGCCACCGCCCGCGCCGATATCGACTCCGACGGCCCCGGCCTCTACTTCACCGTCGAGCCCGGCGGCGCCGACCGCGGCAACTTCCTCGCCGCCTTCACCAGCGCCCGGGGCATGAGCATCCGCCGCGACGGCGCCGACGTCGATACCTTGCCGCTTGCCGGAAGCCGGGTCGCGATGGCGAGCCTCGCCAAATGCCTCTCCGACCGCTGGAACGAGGCGGGCCCGATCCCGGCCGAGGCGAGGGAGGCCGCTCCGGCTGTCGAGGAGACGATCTGAGCCGGCGAAGGCTCCGGGCTGAACCGTCATCCCGGACTGGATCCGGGATCCATGAACACCGCGGCATCCGGATCGCCACCGTCGGCGTTCATGGATTGCGGCTTCCGCCGGAATGACGCGCTTATTTGAAGTAGCTCGCCCCGGGCCGGGCCTGGGGCGCCTGCTTCTCGGGCCGGGGCTTGGGCGCAGGTCGCATCGCGGCCCGGGCCGCCGCCTCGGCGCCGTGGGTGGCGAGCTTGAGATAGGCGCCGTGCGCGCGCCGGAGCCGCTGCCGCTCCGCCTCGCTCTTGGCCTCGCCGAGCTGGGTCAGAGCCTCGTCCGCTTTCGACTGATATTCCTCGGCCGTGCTCATCTTGTGGGTTCCTTTGGAAGGGAGAGCCCGGCCGCGGCCGGTCGCTTGGCGCCAGCGTGGGCGCTTTGCGTCCCACTTACAACCTGAATCAAGTTGAGGCGGGCGCCGCCGCCGCCGTCCCTCAGGCGCAGCCCTCCACATATTGGATGCTCGGCCCGCCGGCATGGATCGCCTGGACCAAACCTTTGCCGCCGACCTCGTATCGGATGCCGCGGGCCGTCGGCGCCGTCTCATATCCGGCCCCCCGAGGACCGTCCTTCGCCCAGGCAGTGAGATATTCGGCCGGAGCCTCTTCATATTCATGAGGACCGGCCCGGAGCGCCCCGCCGTAAGCGGCCCTGACCGCCGCCGCCGCGGCGCCGAGGGACAAGCCGCGGTCGGTCGCGAC
>JASLBD010000014.1 GCA_030146745.1 Allosphingosinicella sp.
TGTCGAGGGGAGCGGCGCGACGGCGCGTGTGGTTATGGGGAGCCTGTGGGGCGCGGCCTCGCCGGTCACCTGCCACAGCGAGACGATCTATGCCGACATCCAGCTCCAGGCCGGCGGCGCGATGCCGGTCGACGCCGAAGCCGACGAGCGCGCGGTCTATGTCGCGGAAGGAGAAGCGAGCCTGGACGGGCTGAGCCTCGAGCCCGGCACTCTCTACGTGCTTCGGCCGGGGATCGCGGCGACCCTTCGTTCGGGGCGGGGCGCCCATGTCATGCTGTGCGGCGGGGCGCCGCTCGACGGGCCGCGCCACGTCTGGTGGAACTTCGTCTCGTCGAGCCGGGAGCGGATCAACCAGGCCAAGGAGGATTGGCGCTCGGGCAAGTTCATCCTGCCGCCGGACGACGACGGCGAGTTCATCCCGCTGCCGACCACTCCGCCCAAGACGGTGAGCTATCCCTAAGCCGGGGCCGGCGCCGTCATTGCGAGGCCCCTTCGACGCCGCCTGCGGCGGCGCTCAGGATAAACTGCCGCTACGCGGCAGCGACGAAGCAATCCAGCGGGCGGAGGCGCGGCACTGGATTGCTTTCGCTTCGCTCGCAATGACGGATAAAGGGTGCAAATGACCGAACCCAGCTACCAGCGCGTTTCCCTCGCCACCGGCGTCACCCTCAGCGTCGGGTGCGCCGGGCCCGGGGACGGCCAGCCGATCATCTTCCTCCACGGCTTCCCCGAATCGCACCGGACCTGGCGGCACCAGCTCGACGGCCTGTCCGACCTCTACCGGGTCTACGCGCCCGACCAGCGCGGCTTCGCCGCCTCCGACAGGCCCGAAGGCGTCGACAATTACGAGACCGACAGGATCGTAGCGGACGTCATGGCCCTCGCCGACGCGCTCGGCCTAGATCACTTCACGCTCGCCGGCCACGATTGGGGCGGGGCCGTGGCCTGGACGGCGGCGCTTACCCATCCCTTCCGGGTGAAAAGGCTGATCATCGTCAACGCGCCCCATCCGCTCGTCTTCCAGAAGAGCCTGATCGAGGATCCGGCCCAGCGCGAGGCTTCGCAATATATCAGCTTCTTCCGCTCGCCGGCCGCGGAGGCGGCGATCACCGGGATGGGCCTGGAGGGATTCCTCGACAAGGTGCTGCTCGCCCATGCCGACGCGACCAAGCTGACCGCCGACGAGCGCCGGCATTATCTCCACGACTGGTCGAAGCCGGGCGTGCTCACCACCATGCTCAACTGGTACCGGGCCTCGAAGGTCGTTGTGCCCGCGCCGGGCGAGGAGGCCAAGGCGCCGCTCTGGACTCATGCGCCCTTCCCGAAGCTCGGGATGCCGACCCTGGTGATCTGGGGGCTGAAGGACACGGCCCTGCTCCCGGTCCAGCTCGAAGGGCTGCCGGATCTGGTCGAGGACCTGCGGCTGGTGACCTCGCCGACCGCGGGCCATTTCATCACCTGGGAGGAGCCTGGAACGGTGACGCGCGCGATCGGGGATTTCATGGCGGAGACGGCCGACTAATTCACCGCGATTGCCCCCCTCCCCGCCCCTTGCTACAGGCCCGCGCCATGCAGACGGACCGCTTCACTCCGGAGATCAGCTACGTCGACACCCCCCGGGTCGCCTGCGACGGGGCGAGCGAGACCCATCCGGCGCTCGGCCATCCCCGCGTCTATCTCCAGATCGACGAGAAGGGCTTCGTCGACTGCGGCTATTGCGACAAGAGGTTTGTCCTGAAGGGCGGGGCGGCGGACGGGGCTTCGGAGGGCTGAAGCGGCTCTGCTTCCCGGCGAAGGCCGGGACCCGGGCTTTCCACCGGCGCCGCCGGATCCGCACCTGCGCCGGGGAGTGAAAGCGTTGCCATCGGCGCCGACAAGGTCCAATCCAGCGGTTGACCACGAAAAGGGCCTCATCTTGCACAAACTGACGACCAGCGCCGCCGTTGCGGGCCTGCTCCTGCTCGGACTTGCCGGCTGCGATTCCGCGCCGACCGCGAACGACGCCGCTGCGAATGCCGCCGTGACGGGCAATTCCTCCGCCCCTGGGCCGGTACCGGCACCCGTGGCCGCCGCGCCCGTCGTCCTCGAGGGCGCTGGGCTTCGAATCCCGAGCGCCTCGCCGCCGCGCACCGTGGCCTTCGACGCGACCGAGGCGGAGACGATCGAGGCGCTGACCAAGGCGCTCGGACGCCCGCCGACCGAGCGCGGCGAGAATCAGGAATGCGGCGGCGGAAGCATGACCTTCGCCGATTGGAAGGACGAGATCCTGCTCTATTTCCTGGACGGCCGCTTCGCCGGCTGGGATTCCAGGGGCAAGCTCAAGACCATCGAGGGCATCGGCATCGGCTCCAGCCGGGCCGAGGTCGCCGGCCTGCCCGGCTTCGAGGTGGAGGAAAGCACGCTCGGCACCGAGTTCCGGGCCGGCGGGCTGAGCGGGATCCTCGAGTCCAAGGCCCCGGGCGCGAAGGTGACCGCAATATGGGGAGGCGCCACTTGCGTGTTCCGCTAGGAGCCGCGCTCGCCATCCTGCTCATGGCTTCGGGCTGCTCGCCCGGCTCCGCCCCGGAGGGCAACGGGCAGGAGGCTCCGGCCGAAGCGGCGGCCGAAACCGGGACCGAGACGGCGGAGGCGGAAGCCCAGCAGCCCGCCGCCGAGCCTGTCCGCACCGCGGCGGCGAGCCCCGCGAAGGGCGCGCGCCGCTGCGGCTGGCTCTCCAATCCCACTCCGGCCAATTGGTGGCTGACCGATGCGCAGGGCCAGTGGATCATCGGGACCCAGGGCGGGGAGCAGGCTGCGGGGATGGATGAGATGCCCGACATGAGCACGGCCGGCTGGGTCGAGACCAACGGCCATTACGGCTATGGCTGCGCCTGCATGACGATCACCGCCGACGCCGACCGGCGGGTGACCCGGATCGCCGACGCGCAGCCGAGGCCGCTCAAGCAGTGCCAGGCGGACCGGAAGCTGCCGAAGCCGGAGTGAAGCTCACCACCGTCGTCCCCGCGAAAGCCGGACCTCGGGAGCCCGATGACTTCATCGGCCTGAGGTGCCGGCTTTCGCCGGGATGACGAGAGGGGGGACGGGATGGGAGTGTTCGACTGGCTGACCGGCAACAAGCCCGCGCCCTCCGGGGTCGAGCGGCAGTCCGCGGCGAAGCTCAGGGCGGGGCTGATGGGCGTCAACCGCAAGTCGGCGCCCTTCAAGGTCCGGAGCGGCAAGGACGAGAAGGTCGACCTCGTCGCCGAATGGAAGATCGTCGATGCCCAATGGTATGAGATTTTTGCCAAGGCGGGGATCAAGCGGGTGTTCTCGGTGCTGATGAAGTTCGACGAAGCCGAGGGCGAGGTCCGCGCCGTCGACCAGGAATGGGAGGTGGAATGGCGGGCGGGCGAGCCGATTCTCTTCCTCAAGGGGTCCGCCTTCAGGGGCCGCAAGTGGGAGAAGGGCTTCGAGACCGTCTGGGCGTTCCGCGAAGACGGCTCGTTCGGCAAGATCTACGATTACCGCTTCGACACGAGCGAGATCCACAAGCCCCTGATCGCGGCGGCCCACAAGGCCGGGTGGGGCTGGCGGAGCGTGGCGTTCGGGAAGCTGTGAGGGCATTGCTCCCCGGGGAACAGATGACGGGAGGGGTCCGCGTCCCTATATCCCCTGAATGACCTACACCGATCCCCGACGCTTCCTCTATCGCGGCGACGCCCTCACTCCGGATAGCGCGCTCCGCCTCACCGCCGACGCGCTGAGCGGCTGCGACGACGGCGAGCTCTATCTCCAATATACCGTCTCCGAATCCTTCGGATTCGACGACGGCCGGCTGAAGACCGCGGATTTCGACACCCAGGCGGGGTTCGGGCTTCGCGGTGTCGCGGGCGAGACCAGCGCTTTCGCCCATGCCAACGAGCTTTCGGAAGCCGCCATCCGCCGCGCCGGGGAAACGATGGCGGTGCTCGATCCGGCCAAGGGGCCCCGGCCCGGCCCGCCGCGCCGGACCAACGCTGCGCTCTATACCGACTCCGACCCGCTCAGCCTCATCCCCTTCGCCCGCAAGGTCGCGCTCTGCCAGGAGATCGACGCCGCCGCCCGGGCCCGCGATCCGCGGATCGTCCAGGTCACGGTGGCGCTCGCCGGCGTCTGGTCGGTGATCGAGATC
>JASLBD010000102.1 GCA_030146745.1 Allosphingosinicella sp.
TCATCGCGAACATGAACCGCACGTCCTACGTCGGCACCGGCATTCCCGGTCCGCAGTGGAATTACGGCGAAGACTTCATGGGCCAGAACAAGAGCGGCGACCCCAGCATCATCACCTTCGGCTTCCAGACCGCCTCGGCGACCGACTCGGCGGTCTGGAAGCCGAAGGTGATGATGCTGGGGTCGCCGCTCTTGTTCTGGCCCATGAAGTCTTCGCCGTAATTCCACTGCGGACCGGGAATGCCGGTGCCGACGTAGGACGTGCGGTTCATGTTCGCGATGACCTGGTCGAGCGTGTAGACCGGCTTGTCATATTGACCGAGCGTTCCGCCGGTGCCGTCGACATTGGCGTCGAGGATGATCCGGTCGTCCGGGTTGTAACCCGTGCAGGCCGCGCAGCCGCAGGATTGCGGGTGCAGGGTGTTGGTTTCGCTGTCAGACATATTGTGCCTCCCCTAATTAAGGCGGTTGATATTTTGGCGATTGCGATCCTGCCGCCAGGGCAGGATCTCCGCGAGAGCGGCGGCGACTGCCGCCTCGAGCTTGTTGCCGCCCGCTCCGGTGAGCGGGATCCGCACCGCGCGCGGCGCGGGGCCGAAAAGAACGGCATTATGGTCGCCACCCGGCCGGAACGGCCGAACGTCGAGCGCGACGAGGCGCTGGTCGCCGTCGGGCTGGAGCGAAGCGTGGACGAGAAGGGTGACGGTGCCGGGCTCGAGCACCGCGGGATCGCCGAAGCCCACGCGGCTCACCGGTACCGGCGCGCCATCGGAGGCAAGGGAGCGGACGATGGTGCAAAGCTCTTCCTGGAGCTTGTCTATCTCGTCGCGCCGGGCCGAAGCCGACACCAGGCAAAGGACCCGGACCGCGCCGGCCTGCTGCCAGATGAGCGGCGGAGTCGATGCCTGGACCGGCGCCAGGCTCACCGGCGCGGCCCCGATGACGGGGAGCAAGGCGAGCGCGCAGCAGGCGCGCAGCAATTTTGCCGGAAGTTCCATGACATGCCCCGATGCCCCACTGGAAAAGGTCGACCCTCGTGCCACGGCGGGTCCCTTAGCTAAGTGGCTCGACTAGTTAGGATTTTTCGATTCGTCAATTCCTGATTCACCGAGTCTTAAGATTTATCCTCCGCTTATCGGGGAATTACGTCAAACCGCCGCAGACTGCCACGGTCCAGTATCTTGACACGCCCCGGCGCTCGCAGCGGACTCCGGAGGACCGGAGGAATGGCTTGCGCGCCGCCCGCCATCGGCGCTAGTCCGCGCGGCCATGGGCCTTCTCAAAAAGCTCTTCACCTGGTGGGACGGGGCGACCCTGACGACATCGCTGCACCTGCGCCGCCACGGCCGCAAGGTGGGCAGCGATTCGAGCGGCAACATCTATTATGCGTCGAAGAAGGGGGACCGCCGCTTCGTCTCCTACGAAGGCGCCAACGATCCGAGCCGGATTCCGCCCGAATGGTATAGCTGGCTCCATCATCAGATCGCGGACGTGCCCGACCAGTCGCTGCCGCCGCCGCCGAAATTCCTCAAGGAGCCGGAGCCCAACCGCACCGGCACCCCGCTCGCTTACCGTCCCTCGGGCGCGCTGGAGCGGGGCGCGCAGCGCCCGGCGGCAAGCGGCGACTATGAGGCGTGGACCCCGGACCGGGCATGAGGCTTCCGCTCGGCGCCGCCCTCGTCCTCGCGGCCGCGCTCGCCGGCTGCGACCGGGGGGGCGAGCAGAGGGCAAGGGGCAACGGCCAAGCGGTTGGTGAGCCGCGGACCGTCGACATTCCGCAGACCGTGACCGCCGTGGCGCCGGGGACGACTCCGATGGCCGAGCGCGTCGCGGTGCTCGGGCTGCTCAACAAGCGAAACGGAATCTCGCGCCCGATCACCCTCAAGCCCGGCCAGGCGGTTCGGGTCGGGGACGCGATCGTAAGGCTGCGCGCCTGCGAGACGGCCGCGCCCTGGGAGGTGCAGGCGCTGACCGGGGCTTTCGTCCAGCTCGACGTGCGTAACCCGCAGGGGCGCTGGCAGCGGGTCTTCTCGGGCTGGCTCTACAAGGAGACTCCGTCGCTCAACGTCGTCGAGCACCCGATTTACGACGTCTGGCCCAAGAGCTGCGCGATGACGCATCCGGAGGCGGGCGAGTCGACCGTACGGGCTACGTCCGCGGCGAGCAGCCGGTCGAGAGCTCCGAATTCGGCCCCGACCCGGCGCGCCTCGGCCCCGGCCGCCAAGGCGCCGGCTCCGGAGCCGTCCGGGACTCCCGCCGCCAGCGCGGAGTCCAACAGCGCCAGATAATCCTCCTGGGTGACCTCGACCGCTCCGAGGCTGCGCAGATGATCGGTCATGAACTGGCAGTCGAGCAGCCGGTAGCCGCCGACCTTCAACCTCGCCACCAGCCAGGCGAGCGCGACCTTCGAAGCGTCGCGCCTCGCCGAGAACATGCTCTCGCCGAAAAAGGCGGCGCCGAGGCTCACTCCATAGAGGCCGCCGGCCAGCTCTCCCTCGTGCCAGCATTCGATGGAATGGGCGTGGCCGCGGGCGTGGAGAAGGCCGTAGCTCTCCTCGATATCGGCGTTGATCCAGGTCTCCTCGCGTTCCGCGCAGCGGCGGACGATTTCGGCGAAGGCGGTGTCGCGAGTGACCCGATACTCGCCGGAACGGATCGTCTTCCGAAGCGAGCGCGACAGCCGAAAGCGGTCGAGCGGAAGGATCGCCCGCCGCCGCGGCTCGACCCAGAAGATCTCCGCGGCGTCGCGGCTGTCCGACATCGGGAATACCCCGATCGCATAGGCGCGCAGCAGAAGGTCCGGATCGATCGCCGCCATCGCCGAGCTCTAGCCGGGCCGGGCGGCGGACAGAAGGTGGACAATTCGCCCGGTCAGACGATTTCGCGCACGGTCTCTTGCGGCCGGCAGAGCCGCACGCCCTTGTCCGTCTCGACCAGCGGCCGGTTGATGAGGATCGGGTTCTCGGCCATCGCTTCGAGCAAGGCCTCGTCGCTGACCCGGCCGCTCAGCAGGTCGAGATCCTCGGCAAGCTGCTCCTTGGCCCGAAGCCCCTCCCGCGGCGACAGGCCGGCGCGGTCGTAAAGGCGCTTCAGCTCCTCCCTCGAGGGTGGCGTCTTCATATACTCGATCACGGTCACGTCGGCGCCGCTCTCCCGGAGGATCTCGAGCGTCTTGCGCGAGGTGCCGCAATCGGGGTTGTGCCAGATCGTCGCCTTCATGCTGCCTCTCCTGAAGTCTCAGGCGCCCGGCTTTAACCTCCTCTGCATCTCAAGGAAATCTGCGCGCGAGCGCGACCGCTCAGCGGTTTGCGGCGCGACGCGGCGGTCGAGCCGCGTCAGTCCGCCTCCCGCGCCAGCCACTCCTCCAGCCATTTGATCGTATAGTCGCCGGCCAGGAAGTCGGCCTCGTTGATCAGCTTCTGGTGGAGCGGGATGGTCGTCTTCACGCCGTCTATGACCATCTCCTCGAGAGCGCGTCGAAGCCGCATGATGCAGCGTTCGCGGGTGGAGCCGTAGACGATCAGCTTGGCGATCATGGAATCGTAATAAGGCGGCACCTTGTAGCCGACGTAGAGGCCGCT
>JASLBD010000117.1 GCA_030146745.1 Allosphingosinicella sp.
GTTCCAGCCGGCCAGCGCTCGGGTCCGGCACGAGCCGCTGGGCGTGATCGGGATCATCTCGCCCTGGAACTATCCGCTCCAGCTCGCCCTCTCGCCGCTGGTCGACGCGCTCGCCGCCGGCAACCGGGCGATGCTGAAGCCTTCCGAGCTGACTCCCGCCTTTTCCGGGTTGCTCCGGCGCCTGGTCGCGGAGCGCTTCGACGAGGCGGAGGTGGCGGTGGTCACCGGCGGGGTCGAGGTCGGGCAGGCCTTCGCCTCGCTGCCGTTCGACCATCTGCTGTTCACCGGTTCGACCGCGGTCGGCCGCAAGGTCTATCAGGCCGCCGCCGCCAATCTGGTCCCCGTCACGCTTGAGCTCGGCGGCAAGTCGCCGACCATAATCTGTCCCGGTTACGACCTCGCGAGGGCGGCCCGGAGCATCGCTTTCGGCAAGTTCGTGAACGCCGGCCAGACCTGCATCGCACCCGATTACGTGCTGGTGCCGGAAGGCAGGGAAGCCGCCTTGGCCGACGCCCTGATGGCGCAGGTCCGGCGCTCCTACCCGGAGATCGCCGGCAATGACGATTATTCCGGCCTGATCAGCGAGCGCCACCGGCGCCGGCTCGCCGACGCCATCGAGGCGGCCCGGCTAGCGGGCGCCACCGTGCTCAGCCACGAAGACGAGGGTGCGCGTGCGGAAGGGAAGATCGGCCCGACGGTCCTGATCGGAGCGCCGCCGGAATCCCTGTTCCTCACCGAGGAGATATTCGGGCCGGTGCTTCCGATCCTGCCCTATCGCGATCTCGACGAGGCGATCGCCTTCGTCGCGGCGCGCGAGCGGCCGCTGGCGCTCTACTGCTTCAGCAACCGCCGCCGGGAGCGCGAGCGGGTGCTCGACGGGGCGATCTCCGGAGGGGCGACTCTCAACGGCACCCTGATGCACGTCGCCCAGGAGAACCTCCCCTTCGGCGGGGTGGGGGCGAGCGGCATCGGCGCCTATCACGGCCACGAAGGCTTCAAGCGCTTCTCACATGCGCGGGCGGTGCATAAGATAGGCTTCGTCAACGTCTTCGAGCGGCTGGGCCCGCCCTGGGGGAAGATGGCGAAGTCGCTGGGGAAGCGGCTTTCGGCGCGGCGGTAGGGCCGTGGCCAAAAACGGACTTGCCGGAGCCGGACTTTCGTTCTACATATGTTCGGATTTGAGATCCGCCCCCCGTCGCTTCGAGCCGGGCGCGGATTCGAACGGGGGACGGTCAAGAAAAGCATGTAGATAATCCACCAGGCGGGTAAGGACGGGTCAGGGGCCAGGCGCGTCGTCAGGGGATACTTCTGCTTCGAGGGCGGAATCGGATTGCGGACCCTCACCTGATGGGAGCGGGCCGGTCAGGGGGAGTGGAAAATGGTACAATCGTTCAACGTCGCCGCGGCGAGCCCGTCGGAAACGCGGTTGAGCCCGGACGGGTCCCGGCTTTATTCGGCCGGGAGCGACGGGATACTGCGCGTTTACAGCGTCAAGACCGGCGCCCTGATCGACAGCTGGCAGGTCGGAGTGAAGCTCGGCGGGATGGACCTTTCGCCCGACGGCGGCTTCCTCATGGTCGTCGAGCGCCAGCCGCTGTCGATGACCGGGGACCAGTGGAGCCGCCAGACCCTGGTGACCGTCTACAAGGTCGACACGGCGACCGGACAGTCCACCAGCTATCCCTTCCTGGCGACGGGCTACGATTACACCTTTTTCGACGTGGCCGTCCTTTCCGACGGCAAGGTGCTGATCAGCCAGGATTTCAGCGGCTCGGGTTCGGTGCGACTGAAGCTGCTCGACCCGTCGACCGGCCAGTATACGATCGGCCCGGAATCCAACCAGTCCTCCGTCTTCAGCCGCTCCGCCACCGGCGACACCGTATTGATCGGAGAGCCGAACAGCTCGGGCGGGCCGCTCGCCATGTACCAGGCCGGCAGCGGGATCGTCGCCCGCACCGGCGCCCCCGGCTACAACTGGGGTATCCAGTCGTTCAACGGCTCCCTCGCCGCCAATTACATCTACAATGAGGGGATCAACGTCTACAATCCGGCGCTGCAGCTTCAGACCACCCTGATCTCTACTCCGGACTGGGACTGGCGCTGGGGCCGGGTCGGGGACCTCCTCTTCGACGCCGCCGGCCAGTTTCTCTACGTGCTCGACAATGTCGCCAACGCGATCGTTCAGCTGAGAACCTCCGACTGGACCGTCGTCCAGAGCATCCCGGTGAACGCCACCGTCGGCTATTGGGCGGGGCAGGTCGGCTCGTCGTTCGGCAACCGGCTGATCCTGGATCCGCAGGGCCGCTATTTCAGCGTCGTCACCCAGACCGGCCTCGTCCTCGTCGCCAATCCGGACGCTCCGGCGATGACCGGCACGGCCGGCGACGATATCATGGAGGGCACGCTGTTCGGCGACGTCGCCAACGGCAATGACGGTGCCGACACGATCGACGGCGGCGGCGGCAACGATGTGCTGATCGGTGGCGCCGGGGCGGACAACCTGAGCGGCGGCGACGGAGTAGACCAACTCTTCTCGCACACAGGGCAACCGGCCTCCACTTCGTCCTACAACGGCACCTCTTCGATCTTCCACGCCGGGACCTCCTCCCAGGACGTCCATGCCGAGGTGGACGTCGTCAGCGGCGGAGCGGGCGACGACTTCCTGTTCGCCGGCTACGGAGACGAAGTCGACGGCGGCACCGGCACCGACCGGCTGTATATCAGCTTCCAGGGCGCTCCGGCCGGGGTGATCGCCGACTTCCGCCCGCTCGAGACGCAGGCGTCGGTCACGATCGGCGGAGCCACGATCAGCGGCATCGAGCATGTGGACTTCCTGGAAGGGAGCGAGTTTGCCGATCTGCTGGCGCCGATCGGCGACGTCTATCCCGCGACCAGCTTCATCTACGGCCGGGGCGGGAACGATCACATCATCGCGAGCTATTATTCGGGCTGGAACGACGGTGCGATCTATGGAGGCTCCGGCGACGATCTGATCGATGGCCGGGAATCCAATTACGGAGTGGAGCTCTACGGGGAGGACGGCGACGACCACATCCTCTCCGGCTTCGGCTTCGGAGCTTCTTACGGCGGGGAGGGCAACGACCGGATCGACGG
>JASLBD010000119.1 GCA_030146745.1 Allosphingosinicella sp.
CAGGTCTACGAGAGCTTCAACATGGCCGAGCTGTGGAAGCTTCCGATCATCTTCGTGATCGAGAACAACCAATACGCCATGGGCACCAGCGTCAACCGCTCGTCGGCCGAGGACCAGCTCTACAAGCGCGGCGAGAGCTTCCGCATCCCCGGCCTGCAGATCGACGGAATGGACGTGCTCGCGGTCCGCGGCGCCGCGACGACCGCGCTCGAATGGGTGCGCGCCGGCAAGGGGCCGATCCTGCTCGAGCTCAAGACCTACCGCTACCGCGGCCACTCCATGTCCGATCCGGCCAAATACAGGTCGCGAGAGGAGGTGCAGGCGGTGCGCGAGAAGTCGGACCCGATCGAGGCGGTGAAGCGCGAGCTCGCCGCCGCCGGGGTCGGCGAGGACGAGCTCAAGAAGATCGACAACGACATCAAGCGGATCGTCACCGAATCCGCCGATTTCGCCGAGCAGTCGCCCGAGCCCGACGCCTCCGAGCTCTACACCGATATCCTGGTCGAGACCTACTGATGCCGATCGAACTGAAAATGCCCGCTCTGTCTCCCACCATGGAGGAGGGGACGCTCGCCAAGTGGCTCGTCAAGGAGGGCGACGAAGTGAAGTCCGGCGACATCCTCGCCGAGATCGAGACCGACAAGGCCACCATGGAGTTCGAGGCGGTCGACGAAGGCACGATCGCGAAGATCCTTGTCGCCGAGGGCACGGACGAGGTGAAGGTCGGCACCGTGATCGCGCTCGTCGCGGCCGACGGCGAGGACGCTTCGGCCCCCGCTGCCGCTCCGGCCGGAGAGAAGCCGGCGGTCGAGCTTCCGAGCGACCAGAAGACCGAGGCCTCGCCGCCCGAAACCGGCGAGACCCAGAAGCCGGCCGACACCGGCGCCAATGCCCTCGTCGCGGCCGCCGACCGCAACCCGGAAGCGCCCGAGGTTCCCGAAGGCGCCGAGACGGTCCGCCAGACCGTCCGGGAGGCGCTTCGCGACGCCATGGCCGAGGAGATGCGCTCGGACGAGCGGGTGTTCGTGATGGGCGAGGAGGTCGCCGAATATCAGGGCGCCTACAAGGTGACCCAGGGTCTGCTCGACGAATTCGGCCCGAAAAGGGTGATCGACACTCCGATCACCGAATATGGCTTCGCCGGCGTCGGCGCCGGCGCGGCGATGGGCGGGCTCAAGCCGATCATCGAATTCATGACTTTCAACTTCGCCATGCAAGCCATTGATCACATTATCAATTCGGCGGCAAAGACCAATTATATGTCGGGCGGCCAGATGCGCTGCCCGATCGTCTTCCGAGGCCCCAACGGTGCCGCCTCGCGGGTCGGCGCCCAGCACAGCCAGAATTACGGGCCCTGGTACGCCAACGTCCCGGGCCTCATCGTCATCGCGCCTTATTCGGCCGCCGACGCCAAGGGCCTGCTCAAGGCCGCCATCCGCTCCGAGGATCCGGTCGTCTTCCTCGAGAACGAATTGCTCTACGGCCAGAGCTTCGACGTCCCCAAGCTCGACGATTACGTGCTTCCGATCGGCAAGGCCCGGATCGCCCGCGCCGGGACCGACGTCACCCTGGTCAGCTATTCGATCGGAGTCGGGGTCGCGCTCGACGCGGCGGCGCAGCTCGCGGAAGCCGGGATCGAGGCCGAGGTGATCGACCTTCGAACCCTTCGCCCGCTCGACAAGGCGACGGTCCTCGCCTCGCTCGCCAAGACCAACCGCATGGTCTGCGTCGAGGAGGGCTGGCCGGTCTGCTCCATCTCCGCCGAGATCATGGCGACGGCGATGGAGGAGGGGTTCGACGATCTCGACGCGCCCGTCCTCCGGGTCACCGACGAGGACGTCCCACTGCCCTATGCCGCCAATCTCGAGAAGATGGCCCTGATCCGGGTCGAGAGCGTCGTCGAAGCTGCGAAGAAGGTGTGTTACCGCTGACAGGGAAGCGACAGGGAGGGGGAGCAGCCCCGCTCCGTTCGGCCTGAGCCTGTCGAAGGCCTTCTTTCCTGATGCAAGAGAGGGCTTCGACAGGCTCAGCCCGAACGGGTAGTGCCGTCCAGCCCATGCCTTCCCACCTCGGCCTCGCTCTCGATCCCGACCGGATCCTCGCCCTCAGCTACGTCCCGGCGAAGCGCCGCGCCGCCGTCGGCGCCTTGTGGCGGCTCGACTCCGCCCTCGGAGCCGCCCTCGCGGGAGGGCGCGAGCCGCTGATCTCGCGGATCAAGCTGGCCTGGTGGCGCGAGGCTCTGGAACGGCTCGACGGGCAGCCGGCGCCGGCCGAGCCCGTCCTGCAGGCGCTGGCCGAGCATGTCCTCCCGGCTTCGGTCGGCGGCGCGGAGCTTGCCGCGATGGAGGAGGGGTGGGCGATCCTCGCCAGCCCCGAAGCGCTCACCCCCGATCAGCTCGGGGCCTATGCGCAGGCCCGCGGCGGCGGGCTCTTCCGGCATACGGCGCGCCTGCTCGGCGAACCCGAAGCCGCCCTGGAAGGCGCCGGGGAGGCCTGGGCCCTTGTCGACCTCGCGCGCCACTGCGCCACGTCCGAAGACGCGGACGTCGCACTCGCCGCAGCCCGGCAATGCGCTCTGCCCCGGCGCTGGCCGGCCCGGCTGAGGCCGCTGGGGATGCTTGCGATCCTCGCCGCCCGCGATCTCGACCCCGCCCGTCCACCCTGGGAAGCGCGCGGCGCTCCGGCGCGGATGTGGCGGATGCTCCGGCATAGAATTTCCGGATATTGATCGCTTTGCGCAAAAATCTGTCGACTCTTATGCGTTTTTCCGGTGATTTCGATCCTCCCGTCGATGAGGGAGGAGAGACATGGTCCGTTACGTCGCTGGAGGCGCTTCGGCGCTGCTGTTGATCGCCGCGGGCTTCTTCGTCTGGAGAAGCGGCGCCGAGGCGGAGGAAGTGGTCCCGCCGCCGCCTGCGTCCCGAACGGCCTCCTACCAGCCCGGCGCCGGCCCGCGCCTCGCCCAGCCTCCGGCCCAGCCCGAACGAACCCGCGAGGCGCGGCGCTTCGCCCGCGCCGACCGCGACCGCGACGGCCGGATCACCCTGGCCGAGCAGCTTGCACCCCGCCGCAAGACCTTCGCCAAGATGGACCGCGACGGCAATGGCAGCCTCAGCTTCGAGGAATGGACGGCGTCGAGCGCGACGAAATTCGCCAAGGCGGACAAGGACAGATCGGGCTGGCTTGATGCGGCGGAGTACGAAGCGAGCCGCCCGAAGCCGAAAGCCAGGCCGAAGTGCAAATGCTGAGGGGGAAGGGGGATGGCGGGTCTTTGCCTCCCTGCGGCGAAGCCGTGGGGAGGGACCGGCGTCGCGATACGTGGCTGCGCGAACAGGGGGCTGCGCGTGCTTCGGTTCAATGCCGCCGACGTGATGAGGGATTCTGAGTCGGTGGTTATGGCGATACTTGCTGCAGGGCGGCGCTAACTACCCCTCCACCAGGCTTCGCCTGGTCCCCCTCCCCATCTAGCGATGGGGAGGCAATCCATTGCTCCAACGCCGCTCTGGCGCGGTCCGTATAGGCGCGTTTCCGGTCCGCCTTCTTCGCCTTGCCCCCGACCGGCGGAAACAGGCCGAAATTCACGTTCATCGGCTGGTAGGTGGCGGCGTCGGCGCCCCCGGTGATGTGGCCGAGGAGAGCCCCAAGCGCCGTCTCCGGCGGGGGTGGGGCGAGGATCCGCCCCTCCAGCTCGGCGGCGGCGAAGCGG
>JASLBD010000145.1 GCA_030146745.1 Allosphingosinicella sp.
GGCGGCGTAGACATAGGCGGCGCAGCAGCGGCTCGACTGCGAGGCGCAGAGCAATTTGCGCTCGTCCGCCTTGCCGATGGTGATGTTCGACGCGCTGAGGTTGCACAGGATCAGCGCCCCGGCCAGCGCGCCCACCGTCGAGGGCGGCTGCGGCGCCCAATAATCCTCGCAAATCTCGACGTGGAAGATGAAATCGGCGAGGTCCTCGGCGGCGAAGATCAGGTCGGTGCCGAACGGCACCGTCTCGCCGGCCACCGCGATGTCGATGCCGTTCAGGCCGATTCCTGAGACGAACCAGCGCTTCTCGTAATATTCGCGGTAATTGGGAAGGAAGCTCTTCGGCACGACGCCGAGGATCCGGCCGCGCGACACGGCGAGGGCGCAATTGTAGAGCCGGCCGTTGCGCCTCAGCGGAGCGCCGACGACGAAGACCGGGCCGAGCTTCGCGGTGGAATCGCGGAAGCGGGCGATCCCGTCCTCGACCGCGTCGAGGAACGCTTCCTGAAGGAACAGATCGTCGACCGCGTAGGAGGAGATGTTGAGCTCCGGATAGACGACGAGGTCGCAGCCCTTGCCGTCCGCCTCCTGAGCGAGGGCGATCGCCTGGTCGACGTTGAAGCCGACGTCCCCGGCGGACCCGGTCGGGCTGGCGGCGGAGACCCGGACGAAGCCGTGCCGGTGGATCGCCTCGAACGGCGCGCGTCTGGCCATCACAGCATCTCCGTCATCATCTCAACGGCGACCTTCATGCATTTGACCCGCGTAGCACCTCTTCCGCCGGGACCGAAATGTTCCTCGCGGTGGGCGGTGGCGCGCCCGGCCCGGGCGCAGCCGAAATGGACGAGGCCGGGCTCGTCGCCCTTATCGGCGAAGCCGGTGATCGACAGCGCGATATTGGCGCGCGAGCGTTCGAGCGCCCCTTCCGCCATCGCCATCGCCACCTCGCGCGAAACCGGGCCCTTGTCGCGGATCAGGTCCATCGGGACCCCGAGCATCTCGTTCTTGGACTCGTTCGTGTAGGTGACGAAGCCGCGCTCGAAGGCGTGGGCGACCCCTTGCACGTCGGTGAGCAGCGACGCGAGCATGCCGCCGGTGCAGCTCTCCGCGGTGGCGAATCGCAGGTTCCGCTCGCAGGCTTTCTGGAGCAGGCGCCTGGTCGCCTCCTCGGTCTCGTCGGGGAGCAGGGGCGAAAGTGTTTCGGTATCGTTCAAGGCTTCTTCCTCGGGTGTTCGGCCCCAAGGAACCGGTCCCTAGCGCCAGTGGTTCCAGAGGCCAAACGAGGAGAGCGACAAGATGGTTACCGAACGCAACATGGATGCCACCCACCTGCTGGCCGAGGACCACCGCAAGGTCGAGGAGCTGTTCGAGCAGTTCGAGGAAGCGAGCGGCGACGACCGCAAGGAGAAGATCGCCCGCCAGATCTGCACCGAGCTCAAGGTCCACACCATGATCGAGGAGGAGATCTTCTACCCCGCGCTTCGCGGCAAGATCGAGGACGACGATCTCGACGAGGCCTATGTCGAGCATGACGGCGCCAAGGTGCTGATCAACGAGATCGAGGCCGGCGGCCCCGACGAGCATTTCTACGACGCCAAGGTGAAGGTGCTCAAGGAGCAGATCGAGCATCACGTGAAGGAGGAAGAGAAGCAGCAGGGCAACCTCTTCCAGCAGGCTCGCGCCACCGACGTCGACCTCGAGGCGCTCGGCCGGCAGATGGCGGCCCGCAAGGAGGAGCTGATGATGCTCGCCGACGCCGAGGGCCTTCCCGCCGCGCAGCCGGCGACAATGGGTACGGAGGGCTAGATGCGGCGCGGGGCTATCCTCACCGGAATCGCCGCCGCCTGCGCGGCGGGCGTCGGCTATGCCGTCTCATCGCTCCGGCGGCGGCGCGCCGCGGACGACGAGGGAGCGCGGCCGGCGATCAGCGGTCCCGGCGGCCACGGCGCCGTCGGTGACTCCGGCTCGGCGCGGGTCGCCGGCCCGGAAGCCATGCGCGACCCGCCCAGGGAATGGGAAAAAGTGGACGAAGCGTCGGACGAAAGCTTCCCCGCCAGCGACCCCCCGGCGATCAACCCGCACGTCGATTGATTAAATCCTCCCGCGATTTCGCCGGGAGGGGGACCGCGCGAAGCGCGGTGGAGGGGATCTTCGGAGTCTGAAAGAGCCCCCTCCACCATGCTTCGCATGGTCCCCTCCCTGCGAATGCAGGGGAGGATTTAAGTTTACCGCGGCGCATCCTTGTCCGGTCCCTCACGGAATATCGTCCCCCGCGCCGCCCTCAGCTCGCGGATCGCCGCCGCCGTCGCGGCGCCCCAGACGAGATGCGCGCCGATCATCAGCAGGTTCCGCCGGGCCGGATGCCTCGTCGCCGGCTCCAGCGTCCCCACCGCCGGAATCCAGCCCATGTAGCTCGCAACCCATATCGCGAGCCCGGCCGCCGCCCCGGTCCGCCGGGTCGGATCGGGGTTCATCGCCGCGATCATCGCCCCCATCGCCGCGCCGTAGGCGAAATGGACGGCCGTGGTGACGTCCTTGGCCGCTTCGTCCGACAGCGCCGCTCCGATCTGCCTGGAACCCGAATCGACGATCTCGCGCGGAGTCAGCGGATAGCGTTCCTCCGCCGGCAGGCGCCGGTGCAGCCTGCGCATCGCCGCCGTCATCGCCATCGTCCCGGCCAGGCCGGCGATTCCGCCGATCAGGAGCCGGCTGGTCAGCTTCAGCTTGTCGTCCTTCAAAAGTTAATCTCCGGTCGGGCGATCATCAGCCAGAAGATGGCGAGCACCGCTGTAAAGGCCGGGAAGCCGAATGCGAACCACAAGCGGAAGAGCCGGTGATATTGAGCCGGCAGGTCTTCCCCGGCCGCCGCCGCCGCGACGGCGAGATTGCGCATCCGGCTCTGCATCCACACCACCGGCAGCCAGAAGGCGCCGGTGAAGACATAGAGGGCGATGGAGGCGAGGATCCAGCCGTCGGTCAGCGGATAGCCGACCCAGCGGGCGAGCAGCACGCCCGTCACCGGCTGAGCGATCACCGCGGTGGCGGTGAACACATAATCGGCGACGACGACGATCCGAGCGACGCCGGCGATGACCCTGACGTCGCCGGTCCGATGGGCCATCAGCATGAAGAAGGCGATGCCCGCGCCGGTGCCGAGCAAGACGGTCGCTCCGATCACGTGCAGCCATTTGAGGACGTAATAGGCCGTCATCTTTCGTCCAGTATCGCGAGGCAGAGCAGGTTCAGAGCCAGGATCGGCCAGATCTTCATCATCGGCCCGAGCGGATCGGCCCACAGCCCCGGAAGCAGCAGGGTGCCGGCGACGATGTAGAAGAGCGAGAGGCCCAGCGCCGCCCACAATCCGAACTTCGCCGTCGGCCGCCAGGCGATGGCGCAGGCGACCGCTATGTCGGCAAGCCCCCCGGCGATCACGCTCGGCTCGCTCAGCGGTCCGCCGCCACCCGCCAACATATAACGGGTCGCGCGCTCATAGCCCGGGCCGAGCGAGATCAGTCCGGTCAGGAGCCAGAACAAAGCGAAGGTGCCGATCGCCACCGGCTTGAGCAGGTAGAGGCGGGAGAACCAGCGCTCCTGCACCGAGGCCGGGTTCGCGGCCAGGGCATCGGCGAGCGGCTGCGGCTCGATCCCGGTCGCGGTCCGCCAGGGGCCATCGTCGCCGGTCGCCCCGCGCCTTATCTCCTTGCCGGCGGTCGAGCGGATCGGCGGCCGCCAGCCGAGCCGGGCGAGCGCGTCGCCGGCCCGGTAGGCGAGGCCCATCAGCCAGCCCGGCGCGGTGAAGCGCCTCGCCGGAGTCCAGCCGAGCCAGCGCCGGTAGGCGGCGACGATGTCGGCGAAGGCGAGCCGGTCCGGGCCGGTCAGCTCCAGCGCCATACGCGACGACGCGCCCGGCCCGACCAGCCGCGCCACGGTCTCGACGACGTCGTCGAGCTGGACCACGTCGACCGGCCCCGCTTCGGCGGGAGTCGGAAAGACCGGGAGCGAGGCCAGACCCCGGAAAAGGGCGCTGCCGCCATAGGCCGGCCGGCCGACCACGACCGACGGACGAAGGATGACCCAGTCGAGGCTGCTCGCCTCGAGCGCTTCGTCCCCTTCGAACTTGCTCCGGGAAAAATCGGTGATGCCGCCGCGATCCACGCCGAGGGCCGAGAAGTGGATCACCCGCCGCACCCCGGCGGCGTCGCAGGCTCGCCACAAGGCCGCGGGCATCTCCCGATGGATCTTGCCCGGCGAATCCCGGCTGCTGTCCTGGAG
>JASLBD010000218.1 GCA_030146745.1 Allosphingosinicella sp.
CATATCGAGATCGGCACCGTCTATCCGACCAAGGACGTCCGGGGCGCCCTCTATGTCGACGCCCTGCTCGGCAAGCATTTCGCGCTTCTCGGCTCGACCGGCACCGGCAAGTCGACCTCGGCCGCCTTGATCATGCACCGGATCTGCGACCTCTCGCCGGAGGGGCATATCGTCATGATCGACCCGCACGGCGAATATAGCGCGGCCTTCAAGAGCGTCGGCGAGCTGTTCAACGTCGAAAATCTCGCCATGCCCTACTGGCTGATGAACTTCGAAGAGCATTGCGAGGTGTTCATCACCTCGTCGGGCGCCGAGCGGCAGCGCGACCAGGACATCCTCGCCAAATGCCTGCTGCTGGCCCGCTCCAAGAACCGCGCCGCCGAGGGCATGACCAAGCTCACCGTCGATTCGCCCATTCCCTATGCGCTGTCCGATCTCGCCGGTGCGATCAACGCCGAGATGGGGCTTCTCAACAAGGCGACCGACACCGCCCCGTTCATGCGCCTCAAGACCAAGATCGACGAGCTGAAGGCCGATCCGCGCTACCATTTCATGTTCTCGGGGATGCTGATCGCCGATTCGATGACCAGCTTCATCGGCAAGATCTTCCGCCTGCCGGCCAAGGGCAAGCCGATCTCGATCGTCGACGTCTCGGGCGTTCCGTCCGACATCGTCTCGGTGGTGGTGGCCGTGCTTTCCCGCCTGGTCTTCGATTACGCCATCTGGTCGAGGAACGAGGTTCCCCGGCCGGTCCTCCTCGTCTGCGAGGAAGCGCATCGCTACATCCCGTCGGACAAGACCGGCGGCGGCCAATCGGTGAGGAAGATCCTCGAGCGGATCGCCAAGGAAGGCCGCAAATACGGAGTCAGCCTCGGTCTCATCACCCAGCGGCCGTCCGACCTCGCCGAGGGCGTGCTCTCGCAATGCGGAACGATCATCGCGATGCGGCTCAACAACGAGCGCGACCAGCATTTCGTCAAATCGGCCATGCCGGAGGGCGCGCGAGGCTTCCTCGACGTCATCCCGGCCTTGCGCAACCGCGAGTGCATCGTCTGCGGCGAGGGCGTCTCGATCCCGATCCGGGTCTCCTTCGACGATCTCGAGCGCGACCGGCGGCCGGCCTCGTCCGACCCGCTCTTCTCCGAGCTGTGGCGCCAGACCGGCGACGAGGAAGCGATGGTGGCCCGGGTCGTCAAGCGCTGGCGAAGCCAGGGGCGCTGACTCCAGGCGCCGAGGCCTCCACGGCCGGCTTCGTTCGTCGTCCCGGCGAAGGCCGGGATCCATGAACGTCTCGGCATGAGGGTTGAGGGCGCGGTGTTCACGGATTCGGGCTATCGCCGGAATGACGGCGCGCGCTGGCGAAGCCCGGGGCGTCGGCCGACTCCCCGACGCTGCAAGCCTTGCCGAAAGACACGAAAGACCCGCAAGTCGGTCCTGAAAATCCTGTGTCTTCGCCAGGCCGCGGACAAGCTCGAGCGCCAGCAGGCACAGCCTCGGCAGGACCGTGAGCAGGGCCAGGGCGAACGCCTCCGAGTCGCGCGCGATGTGCATGGCCTGATTGGAACATAGCTGGGACATCCAGTCAAACAAAACCCGAACGCTTCCCCCGCATTGCCGTCGAGGGGCACCGGCCGAAGCCCGGTGGAGGGCCTTGCGACCCGTCCCCGAAGATTCGGTGCCAGCGAAGATTCGGTGCCAGGCACCAAGTTCTAACCCATTGATCTCGCTGAGCGCGCCTTTGCGCCTTCCACGAAAATCCGGTGCCAGGCACCGTATTCCAACCCACTGATTTTTCAGCGCGCCTTCGTGCTTCCCTGATCCGCTCAAAGGCGCGCTGGGAAGATCGATGCGTCCTCAAATTGGATAGTTGCATGTTCGGTGCCTGGCACTGAAGTGCAAGCCGTTGATTTTCCGCGTTGCGCCTGTGTGCTCGGCAAATTGGATAGTTGCATGTTCGGTGCCTGGCACTGAAGTCCAAGTTCGGTGCCTGGCACTGAAGTCCAAGTTCGGTGCCTGGCACTGAAGTGCAAGCCGTTGATTTTCTGCGTTGCGCCTGTGTGCTGGGGCTCGAAGAACTGGATCGCGGCGCCGCCCCGCGGACCGTGGATGGAAAGTCGGCCGATAGGGCGGAAGCGGCCCGGTCGGACCGGCGGCCTCTCGTCCCGGGATCCGGCCTCCGCCGAAGTGACGAGCGTCAGCCCTGCGGCTTCTTCGTGCCCGCCGTCCCGGCCATCCTCGCGGCGCCGGGCTTCACCGCCAGCAACGTCTTCAGCCGCTTCTGGAAGGCGGCGAGGCTTTCGCCGTCGAGCTGGGCGCGGCTGACGAACTTGACGGCGGCGGGGTTGATCGGGACCCCGTTCTTCAGGAGCTCGTAATGGAGGTGCGGTCCGGTCGAAAGGCCGGTCGAGCCGACATAGCCGATCACCTCGCCCTGGCGAACCCGGCTTCCGGCGCGGGCGACGATCCGGCTCATGTGCGAATAGGAGGTGACGAGGCCGCCCGAATGGACGAGCCGGACCTGCTTGCCATAGCCCCCGGCCCAGCCGGCGGCGGCGACTCGGCCGTCCGTGGCGGCGAGGATCGGCGTGCCGTAGCCGGCGCGGAAATCCATGCCCTTGTGCATTCTCGAATAGCCGAGGATCGGATGGCGGCGCATTCCGAAATTGGACGAGACTTGGCCGGGCACGGGCCGCTGAAGCATCCCGCTTGCGCGGCCGACGCCGGAGGCTTCGTACCATTCGGAGCGGCCG
>JASLBD010000488.1 GCA_030146745.1 Allosphingosinicella sp.
GATGCCACACTAAATGCCTTGGTTATCGACACAAAACACTTTGGCGGCAAAAGCTGAAATCTTCCTCTACCCCTAGTTGGATCAAGTTGACAAGTGCGTGAGTTCCCGGCTTTCTTCGTGAGGTCAATCGCAAGCCCGAGAGCGAATTTTACTCTCTGTGCACAGTATTGTATTGCAATATAGACTTGTAACGGTTTTTTCTCAGTTCTGGCTGCTCCATAGCATAGGCCGAGCTTTCGGTTTTTGCAAACGCCTCAATGTTAACAGAGGATGCGCAAGCGGACTCTTGCCCACCAGATGCAGAAATCAAAAAGTTACAAAACCGAGACAGCATTTTTATTTCGGGATTAAAAGACTCGACCCAAAGAAACTGACCTCCGGGATTGACTTCCAAGAAGGTGTACTCGTCCGATGGGCCGACAACGAGATCTATGCATCCGAAAACCAGCCCTGCCTCCCTCATAAATTGCTTGATTTTGACATAAACGTCGGCGGGCAATCGCACCTCTTCGACCTCGCAACCGAACATGCCCGATCTCCAGTCGATACTGGAGGCCTCCGACGCCTGCGAGTCGAGCTTGGCTGCCACATACTCATCTCCCATCACGGTGACCCTCAGTTCATATTTCTTTTCCATATAAGACTGAAAAATCCCTGGACATATCTTGAGAGATTGTTCCAATTCTTTAAGAGTTCCTCCGGTGACTAGCGTCGTCATAGTGGAATAGGAGGCCCGCTCGCGTGCAGAAAACCACTGTGGCGCGTTGAATGCCTTATATACGGTTCTGTCGTGATTATTACAGAATTCTAGCGCTTCTGCGGGATCGTTGGTCACAATGGTATCTGGAATGTTCAGACCCACCTTTTTGGCCAACATCAACTGAGTTATCTTGTTTTCTAATATTGAGTTATTAAGGGGGCTGTTCACCCACAGGCAATCCTGGTAAATGTTGTTGATAACACCGCGCTTCGCTATATTGCTTTCAGAGTTTATGAAAGGCCTGTCGCATTGTTTTATATGGCGTGGTATCTGTGGCCTACCTATTCGGCGGTTCCAGATAAGTTTAAAGGGATCGCCAATGCGACCGTCTCCGACGATTCCCCGACCGTCTTCAGACCAGTCGACGGCACCGACCGATGTCGAGTCGTTGGACAAACGCATCGATATGCCTTGCTCTGCAGGGAAGTCGGAGATCGTCCATTTTAAGACTTTTAACCCAGATTGCTGGAGCCCCCAAAAAACGGCTTCCGCATGATAGTCGAGGTACATCGACAAAATCATTATGCTCATTGGCGGACATTCCTTACAATTATGAAACTTTGGTCCGCGCTACGGAGATCCCTGTGCCCAAATATAAAAGGGTGCAGTGGTCCAAACCACTGCACCCCTAGTGATCTAAGTTGCGAGAATTGATTGCAAAATGCAGCGGACGCCTATTATGACGGACAGGAGTCCACATCTCCGCACGTTATTACGCCATCTCGGGCTTGCTGACATTCGGTTACGGTACGATAGCAATCATAGGGACCGCCTCCCGCTACGAGGTCGATTTCCGTTTCGCTGAGCTGTTGCGCAACAGCTCGCGCAAAGGGTCGTGCCGCTGCCTGTGAGCTCTTCCTCATCATTTGTCCCCTAAAATTGGCAGCCTCTCACCCTAAAGCGTAGAGCCTTACGTCCACGCGCTTGACTAAAAGACAGGCCTGGCGTTCTAGCCCGATTTGTGGCTAGCATCTGGATTTTAGCCGTCCGCTCTGCTATGGCAAGAAAAATATGATGCAGGTCCACGACGCTCAGATGCTATAGTTTCGGTCCTCATTGGTCGCTGCCAGGCTAGAAGCGGCAACGTGCTCGAGCGACCGCTGCCAGTAGGTTCCCCTAACATTGTACGGGCTTTGCAGGCTGAGCAACGGGATGGCCAAAACGTAGGCGATGCAAACTTGGCGTCAGCCGTCCGCTCGGAAGACTGACCTAGAAGTCTGTGTACAGGAAACATGGGATGGCATTTGAATTTACGCTAATACTTGCCGCTGCGGCTGCCCAATCCTCCTGCAGCTACGATGCCGCGAGGCTGCTGGCTCTCCCTTTCGAGCAATTCGACCAGGATCTGACCGGCGGATGGCGTGCTCTCAAGAACTCGGGGTGTCCTGGCGCGGCGGCTGAGGTGCTGCGCCGTTATCGCAACGAGCATCAGCCGTTGACCAATGGTCAGCGGAGCCTGCTTTTGTGGCACGAAGGGCAGGTTCTGGCTCTAACCGGAAATTATGCTCGTGCGATTCCGCTGCTGCTGGCCGGAGTTCCAATTGAAGACAAAGGTGATTTCACGGAATATGCGCTTGGCACCGTGGCTTTCATGCGACGAGACAGAGCCGGATTGCTAGTCGCTCGGGCCCGCCTTGCGGCCGTTCCGAAGCCTGCCGCCTGGATCGATACTCAGACCGTTATGATCAATGGCAAACCTATGTCGGCTACCGTGCCGTGGCCACCCAATCTGAACGTTCTCGACGGGCTGATCATGTGCTTCGACCGCCCATATTCGGTAGCTTACTTCTGCCGGCCTTTAAAGCTCAAGGCAGGCGCCGCGCCCAAACGGTGATAGGGTCGTGTCTCGCTTATTGGAGCGGTTGTCCTGTTTCTTTCGAAAGCTCGACGAGCTTACCCGCCACAGCGAGGTAGACCTTTTCTGCGGCGGAAATAGTTTCAGTACGGTGGGCGATGATGATGCGTGTAATGCCCATGGCTGCAATCCTGGCGTTCACCAGTTCCTCCGTCGCGGTATCCAGATGCGCCGTTCCCTCGTCCATCACCAGCAGCTTCGGTTGATGGTAAAGCGCGCGTGCCAAGAGGACACGCTGCTTCTGCCCGCCCGACAGGGATGAGCCCATGTCGCCGACTAAAGTTTCATAAACCATCGGCATTCGAGCGATATCATTGTGGATGGCAGCTGCGTCGGCAGAAGCGATGATCAGGCCCATGTCGGCCGAATCATCGAACAATGCGATATTCTCGGCCAATGAACCGGCGAACAAATTGTCGTCCTGAAGTACGGCCGCAATCTGGTCGCGATAATGTTTATGCCCGAAGTGTGCGAGCGGCTGGCCATCGACCAGGACATCACCCTCGTCGGGTTCAAGCAGACCAAGAATGATTTTGACCAATGTCGATTTGCCCCCTCCAGAGGGCCCGGTGATGGCGATGTGCTCGCCCGGCTCAACGACGAGATTCACGCCGTCGAGCACCAGCGGGTCGGACGGGCTATAGCGGAAGCGGACGTCGCGTAGCTCAACCCGTCCCTTCAATTTCGCCTTCGGCAACGAGTGGGCGAAGCTTGGGTCCTGCTCGGCCATCGCGATGTCTGTCAGGCGCTCTAGGTGCAGGCCCAGCATCTTGAAGGCAATGCCCTGGTCGATGAGCGACGCAGAGCGAGAGAGGAACTGCGTTTTGTAGGCGATGTAGGCGAAGACCATGCCGACGCTGAAGCCGCCATCGATCACGAAGCCGATCGCAAGCCAGACGGTGACGACGGTTTCGAGGCCAAAGATCAACGCATTGGCGGTCTGCTGCCAGATCCCGACGCGCGACAGGCCTATGTTGGCGTTGACCGCATCCGTGAGCTTGTTCTGCCACTGGGCGTGCCGGGCACTTTCCCGATTGAACAGCCGCAGGGTCACGACGCCACGGATGCTCTCGATCAGCATCGACTGTTCCTTCGCCGACGCGACGATCGTCTCCTCCTGAGCGTCGCGCTGGAAGGAGAACGATGCGTACCGGACGAGCGTATAGAGCAGGAAGGCGAGAAGCGCGACGAGGCAGAGCACTTCGCTATAGAAGAACATGACGAGTAGCGTGAAAATGGCGAGCGTTCCGTCGATGACAGCCGCGACTGCGCCTTGTGTCAGCGCTTGCTGTATCGGCGTTACGGATTGAAAACGCGACAATATATCCCCGACATGCCGCTTCTCGAACCAAGCCACGGGGAGACGGAACAGCCGCCGCGCTATATTGCCGGCCACGCCATATCCGAGAGAAGCGCCCGCCGACAGCAGCACGAACGACCGCAGCAGCGACGCCCCCGAGTTGATCAGCGTGAACAGGCCGAAGCCAAGCGCGAGCACTGTCAGTAGATTCTGGTCGAGCGCAGGCAGGGCGCTGTCGATCGCCACCTGCATGTAGTAAGGGGACGCCAGCACGAAAGCTTGCATGACGAGGCTCAGTACCAGCGTCTGGACCAGCGCCCGTTTGAGGCCGGTGATGCGGCGCCATAGTTGCGAAAGCCGTAATCGCTTTGGGCGAGTCGCTGGCTCGAAATCATCGGCTGGACTCAACTCCAGGGCTACGCCGGTGAAATGCTTCGACAACTCATTGAACCCGAGCCACTTCGCCTGTCCGGCGGGGTTATGAACCAGCGCCTTGTCGCCCCTGATCCGCTCCAGCACGACATAATGGTTCATGTCCCAGTGCAGGATCGCCGGCATCTGGAGGTTGCGTATTTGGTCCAGCGGCAGCTTCACCGCACGGCTGGAGAAGCCCAGGCGATCGGCGGCGGAGATCAGCGATTTCAATCCGGCACCGCGCAGCGAGGGCGCGAACTGTCGACGCAGTGTGCCCAAGTCTATGTCGTGGCCATGGAAGTTCGCAACCATTGCGAGCGAAGCGAGGCCGCATTCGGTGACCTCGGTCTGCCGGATGTGTCGAACGCGATTGCGACTTCGGAAGCCGACGTGCAGCTGCCGGGTCACCGGTTCTTCACCGCATAGAGCGGCTCGAACAACCACTGGAACAAGCTTTGCTTCTCGGTGATGATTCGTGCCGAAAGCGTCATCCCGGGAAGAAGCGGCTGCTTGCGCCCGAAGGCCATCACGGAAGGTTCGGCAAG
>JASLBD010000240.1 GCA_030146745.1 Allosphingosinicella sp.
CGGGTCAGGCGCTGCGAGCCGCCCATTCCGGGCGTGACGCCGAGCCTGATCTCGGGCTGGCCGAACTGGGCGGTGTCGGCGGCGATGATGAAGTCCGCCATCATCGCCACCTCGCAGCCGCCGCCCAGCGCATAGCCGGCCACGGCGGCGATCCACGGCTTGCGGGTGGCGGTCACCTTCTCCCAGCCCTGGAAGAAGTTGGACCCGTACATCGAGGCGAAGCCCTGGTCCGACATCTCCTTGATATCGGCGCCGGCGGCGAAGGCGCGCTCGCTTCCGGAAAGCACGGCGCAGCGCTGGCTGTCGTCCGCATCGAAGGCGGCGAAGGCCTGAATCAGCTCGGCGAGAACGGCGGTGTTGAGGGCGTTGAGCGCCTTGGGGCGGTTGAGGGTGATGAGCGTTACCGCCCCGCGCTGCTCGACCAGGATGTTTTCGTAAGTCATCTGTTCCTCCGTCATGCCGGACTTGATCCGGCACCCACCTTCTTCATCGACGGTCCCCGTAAAGAAGGTGGACCCCGGATCAAGTCCGGGCTGACGGTTAAAGCGGAGTCCACTCTTCCCCTTCCGGCATCGGCGCGAAGATGGTGTCGATCAGATGCTCCGACACGGCTTCGGGCGTCGCCGGCTCCCAGCGCGGCTGGTTGTCCTTGTCGACGAGCAGGGCCCGGACCCCCTCGATGAAATCGTGGCGCTGCACGACCCGGGTGGCGACGGCATATTCCTGGCGCATCTCGTGGCCGAAATCCTGGACCCGGGCGCCGTCGTAGAGGAGCCGGAGCGAGACCTTGCAGGCCTGGGGGCTCTTGGAGCGAAGGGTTTCCAGCTCCTTTCGCGCCCAATCGGAGCCGTCCGCCTCGAGCGCGGCCAGTATCTCCTCGTAATCGTCCGAGGCGAACAGGCGGTCGATCAGCGGCAGATGCTCCTCGATTCGGGCGGGGGGAGGGGGCGTGCTGCTCTCGTCGAGCAGCGCCTCGATCCGCTCCGGATCGCTGAGGATCCGCGCCTTGAGGTCGTCGAGCGCGAGCGACTGCATGTAATGGGTGGCGAGGCCCAGCTTCAGGCATTCGGCGCCGTCGAGGCGGGCGCCGGTCAGCGCCAGGAACTGACCGGTCCGCCCCGGCAGGCGCGGCAAATACCAGCCGCCGCCGACGTCGGGAAACAGCCCGATCGCGGTCTCCGGCATGGCGAAGCGGGTATTCTCGGTCGCGACCCGGTAGCGGCAGGGCTGAGAGATCCCGACTCCGCCGCCCATGGTGATCCCGTCCATGAAGGCGATCGTCGGCTTGGCGTAGGTGAAGAGCAAATGGTTGAGCCGGTATTCCTCGTGGAAGAAGGCCCGCGCCTCGGCCCCGTCGCCGGCGCCGCTTCGGGCCAGCATCACCACGTCGCCGCCGGCGCAGAAGCCGCGCCCCTCGGCATGGTCGATCATCACCGCCTGGACGTCGAGATCCTCGCGCCAGGGCAGGAGAGCGCCGATCATCTCGCCGCACATGTCTTTGGTCAGGGCGTGGATCGCCTTGGGGCGGTTGAGCCGGAGCCGGCCGACCTTGCCTTCGGTGCGGGTGATGAGGTCGGGGGTCATGCGCCCTCGTCATCCCGGCAAAGGCCGGTATCCATGACCACCGAGGTGCCCATGTTGAAACCGGCCGTGTTCATGGATCCCGGATCAAGTCCGGGATGACGGTTCATGATCACTGCCTCAGCATGTCCCGGGCCACGATCACGCGCATGATCTGGTTGGTGCCCTCGAGGATAGAGTGGACCCGCAGGTCGCGCCAGAAGCGCTCGATCGGATAGTCCATCAGATAGCCGTAGCCGCCGTGGAGCTGGAGGGCGCGGTCGACGACCGAGGAGCCGGTGTCGGTGGCGAGGCGCTTGGCCATGGCGGCGAAGCGCGACTTGTCGGGCGCGTTCCCGGTGACCTTCACCGCCGCCGCGTAGAGAAGCATGCGGGCCGCCTGGAGCTCGGTCTCCATGTCGGCGAGGGTGAACTGGGTCGCCTGGAAGTCGGCGATCGGAGTTCCGAACTGCTTGCGCTCCCTGGTGTAGGATACCGCCTCGTCGAGGCAGCGCTGCGCCCCGCCCAATGAGCAGGCGCCGATATTGAGCCGGCCGCCGTCCAGCCCCATCATCGCGATGCGGAACCCCTCGCCCTCGCCGCCGACGAGATTTTCCGCCGGCACCCGCACCTCGTCGAAATTGACCTGGGCGGTGGGCTGCGAATGCCAGCCGAGCTTGCGCTCCTGGGCGCCGAAGCTGACCCCCGGCATGTCCTTCTCGATGACCAGGCAGGAAATGCCCTTGGGCCCTTCGACCCCGGTGCGGACCATGGTGACGTAGACTTCGTTCTCGCCGCCGCCCGAGATGAAGGCCTTGGAGCCGGAGACGACGTAGAAGTCGCCGTCCTTCACCGCCTTGGTCTTGAGCGCCGCGGCGTCGGAACCGGACGAGGGCTCGGTCAGGCAATAGCTCCCCATCCGCTCCATCGGGATCATCGAGGGCAGGTATTTCTCCTTCACCGCCGCCGCTCCGAAGCGGTCGATCATCCAGCTCGCCATGTTGTGGATCGAGA
>JASLBD010000289.1 GCA_030146745.1 Allosphingosinicella sp.
CGGCCAGGCCGCCTACAGCGCGTCCAAGGCGGGGGTGCTCGGAATGGCGCTTCCGATCGCCCGGGACCTGATGAACGAGGGCATCAGGGTCAATACCATCCTGCCCGGAGTGTTCGAGACCCCGATGGTGGCGATGATGCCGCAGAACGTGAAGGACGCTCTGGCCGCCCAGGTGCCTTTCCCCAAGCGGCTCGGCCGGGCCGAGGAATATGCGCGGCTGGCCGTGTTCATGGCGGAGAACAATTATCTGAACGGCGAATATGTCCGGCTCGACGGGGCGATCAGGATGGCGCCGCGCTGACTCGCCCCGCCGATGAGTCGGTGCAATGAACCGGTGCCAGGCACCGAGGTGCGTGAACCGGTGTGAACAGGTGCCAGTGAACAGGTGCCAGGCACCGAGGGCTAAGTGGTTGAGAATCCGCGCGGGGCGCCGGCCGGCGCGGCGAAGAATCGGTGCCAGGCACCGAGTGCTAAGTCTTTGAAATCCATGTGAGCGCGGTATCGGCGTAAGAATCGGTGCCAGGCACCGGGTGCTAAAGAATCGGTGCCAGGCACCGGGTGCTAAAATCGGTGCCAGGCACCGAGTGCTAAAATCGGTGCCAGGCACCGAGTGCTAAGTCGTTGAAATCCATGTGAGCGCGGTATCGGCGCCTTGCGGGATCGGTGCCAGGTACCGGCTTCCACGCTCAGGGGAAGTCCCGGCTTCCACGTTCAGGGGAACGAACGGGGCACCGGATCTGCACCGTTTCCTGCCGGGAGGATCACTCTACCGGGGCGGCCGCCGAGCCTATCCCGGGGCCATGAAGGTGAAGTTCATCCTGCCCGCCCTCACCGAGGCGAAGAGTCCGTTCTGGCGGCCGATCAAATATTCGCTGTTCCCGCCGCTCGGCCTCGCCACCCTCGCCGCTTTCCTGTCGCTGGACGACGAGGCGGAGCTGGTCGACGACCATGTCGAGACGCTGAGGACCGACGACGCGCCCGACCTGGTGGTGATCCAGGTCTATATAACCAACGCCTATCGCGCCTACGCGCTCGCCGATCATTATCGCGCCAAAGGCTGTTTCGTCGCCCTGGGCGGGCTGCATGCGACCTCCCTGCCCGAGGAAGCGGCGCTTCATTCCGACGCGGTCTTCGTCGGACCGGGCGAGCAGATCTTTCCCGCCTTCCTGGCCGACCTGCGCGCGGGGGCGCCGAAGCCGCGCTACGTCTCGACGAGCGGGCGCACGCTCGACCATCTGCCGCCGATCCGCCGCGACCTCATCCGGCGCGATCTCTATCTCGTCCCCAATTCGATCGTCGTGACCCGCGGCTGCCCGCAGCATTGCGACTTCTGCTACAAGCATGCCTTCTTCGCCGGCGGGCAGAGCTTCTACACCCAGAGGGCCGACGCGGCCCTGGCCGAGATCGAGCGGCTGCCCGGGCGCCACCTCTATTTCCTCGACGACCATCTGCTCGGCAACCGCCGCTTCGGCGAGGCCCTGTTCGAGGGCATGCGGGGCATGGGGCGGCTGTTCCAGGGCGCCGCCACCGTCGATTCCGTGCTTCGCGGCGACCTGATCGAGCGCGCGGCGGAAGCGGGGCTGAGGAGCCTGTTCGTCGGCTTCGAGACGTTCGACCCCGAAAATCTGCGCGCCAGCAACAAGAAGCAGAATCTGGCGCGCGACTATTCGCAAGTGTGCCGGCGGCTGAGCGGCCTCGGGATCATGATCAACGGCAGCTTCGTCTTCGGAATGGACGAGGACGGACCGGACGTCTTCGAGCGCACGGTCGACTGGGCGGTAGCGAACGGAGTCACGACCGCCACCTTCCACATCCAGACGCCCTATCCCGGCACCAGGCTCCACCGGGCGATGGCGGCGGCGGGGCGGATCACCTGCGAGAATTGGGACCGCTACGACACGCGCCACGTCGTCTACCGCCCCGCCAGGCTGAGCCCGGACGAGCTCGAAGCCGGCTATCATCGCGCCTATCGCGACTTTTACGGCTGGCGGAACATCGCCCGCGGAGCCGCCGTCCACGACAGCGCGAAGCATCGCGCCAAGCATTTCTTCTACGCGGCCGGCTGGAAGAAGTTCGAGCCGCTCTGGGATCTCGTCATCAAGGCGCGCCGCCTCGCCGCCATGACTCCGTTGCTGGAGGGCGTGCTGTCCAGGGTGAGCGGCGGAAGGGCGAAAGCCGGCGATGTCGCCGCGAACGCGTTTCAGGGTCCAATTTCGTCCGCCCGAACCGCGCCGCCTCCCACCCTCGCAAAACTACGTGGAAGCGGCTCCCGGTAACGAGTCGTTACCCTTTCGAGCCCGACAGCGTGACGTCCGAAGGAAAGATGGGAAGGAGCCCGGGATGCGCGTTGCCGCAATGCTCGAGAGGGGAGCCGCGCAAGACCGGCGGCGCTCCATGCGCTATCAGGTCAGTGTCGGCGCCGGCCTCGCCTCCAGCAACGACCGGCCGGGGGCGCCGGTGATCGTCGTCGATCTGTCGACCGACGGCTGCGGGATCGAGGTGGCGGGCCATTGCGAGGTCGGCGCCCGGGTCTGGCTCAAGCTTCCCGGGCTCGAAAGCTGGCCCTCCCGAATCGTCTGGGCCCAGGGCGACCGCGCCGGCCTGAGCTTCGACCGGCCGCTGCACCAGGCGGTGGTGGACCGCTACGCCTAGAGCGCCGGGCATTAAGTTCGGATCGTCATTCCGGACTTGATCCCTGGATCCACTTTCTTGCGCCATCGCACGAAAGGAAGGTGGATGCCGGATCAAGTCCGGCATGACGAGACTGTGCAGATTTAGCGCCCGCCGCTCTAGCCCGAGAGGCCGCGGATCGGGGCCAGTTTCTCGGTTGGCGCGGTACAGCGCAAAGCTTCGAGCGCCGCGGCGGGGACGGCGCGGCCGCTGGCGCCCCGCGCCGTCCCCCCCGCGGCGCGCGAAGCTTTGCGCTGTACCCCGCCACCCCAGAAACAGGCCCCCAACCCCGGCCACTCGGGCTAGAGCGGCGGGCGCGAAATATGCACAGTATCGTCATGCC
>JASLBD010000352.1 GCA_030146745.1 Allosphingosinicella sp.
GAACGGCGTGAGGTCGAACTTGGCCGGCACCGCCCAGAAGAAGCGGTCGCAATAGCCCAGATATTCGATCCACTTGCCGTCGCCCATCAGATCCGAGCGCGACACCTTGATCTCGACGATGGTGATCAGGCCCGACGAATCGATCGCCATCATGTCGGCGCGCCGGCCGTTGGGCAGCGGCACCTCGCACAAAGCGAACAGATCCTGGTTGAAGAACAGCCGCGTGACGCCCCGCGCCACATCCTGGGCGGCGAGCGGAGCGTCGGCGAAGCAAAGCTCGGGCTGGAGACTCGGACGGGCGGCCATCCGTCCAGGCTAGAATGAATCAGGAACGGTGAAAAGGCTCAGCGGTAGAAGATGTGATTCCCCACCGCCGCCACCCGAGTCAGCTTCCATCGGGGCGAGACCCTTTTGGCGTGGAAGAAGAGCGCGCGCGGCGCCGGCCCGTCGGCCAGGTCCTGGACGGCGATGTGGGCGATGGCGACCGCCCGCTTCCAAGCGAGCGAGGTCCGGGCAATCGCCGGGAAGCGGCCGCCGCGGATGAAGGAGAATTGGCCGCGCTGCTTGACGACTCCGCAGGCCGAAGTCGGGAAGCGGCCGGAGCGGGCGCGGTTGAGGATCACTTCGGCGACGCTGAGCTGGCCGTGCAGCGGCTCGCCCTTCGCTTCGAAATAGACGGCGCCGGCGAGGCATTCGTGCTGGGCGTCAACGGTGCGGGTGCCGGAATATTCGGCGACCAGCGCCGCGAGGCTTCGGCGGGCGGGCTTTTCGGCGACGGCGGCGGGGGCGGGCTCGACCGCGGCAGCGGGCGGGGCGGAAGTGGCCGGCGGAGGGGCGCCGATGCCGGGCTGCTCGGAAATTTCGCTGGTAACTGGAGACCCGGTCAGCTCCCAGGCCGCGGAAGGGGCGCCGAAAGCGAAGACGAAGGCGGCAGCCGCGAAGGAGGCGGCGCGAAAAAAGCGGATCATTCAATCTCAAATCAATGCGGCGGACGGTCTCACGCCGGGTGCTTGTAGAGAGAAGCGCACCCCGGACCGCCTTCCGTCTCGCGTGGCCGCCCCCTCCCCAATACCCCGGGTTCGTGACGGCCCCCCGCTCTCGAAGGACGAGCGGGAGCTAGGTTGTGCGCTGCAACAGAGTCAATCGATCGAGTTCATTTCAGCGGCGAACCGTTCGGCAGACGGGATATCCAGTTCAATTAACCATAAATCCGGGTCGAACCGCCTCCGTCGTGCGATGAACTCCGGAACTTCCTTAGAATTTTCAATATGTTGGCTCCCGCTCTCTTGCCACGCATAGCGTCCGTCCGGCTGCAGGAGCCGCTCGAACAGCCTCGGATTAACGCCTTTTTCCAGCAGGATGACCAGGATCGAACCGGCCGTGGCATCGCCCTTGGCGAGCACGGCGCCGAAGCCGCCCTCGCCCTCGGCCTTGCGAATCAGAGCTGCCGCCAGCACCGAGGTGGCGATTCGCCCCTCCATCAGCCGGCGACGTAGCCGGGGAGCCCGCTGAGCGGGATGTGGGAACGCATGAAGGTCCCGGTGCCGCTCGCCGCAAGCTCGCCTTCGGAGTCGATCAGCCGGGCCTCGCCGACCAGCACCCGCCGCCTGCCGCTCGCCCAGCGCCCCTCGGCCGTCACGGGGCCCGCCCGCAAGGGGCGGGTGAAGAGCAGGTTGAAGGCGGTGGTGAGAAGGAAGCGGTCGGTGACGAGGCTGTTGCAGGCGTAGAAGGCGGCATCGTCCATCATCTTGAAATAGAGCGTGCCATGGGCCGCCCCGGCGGCGTGGAAGAGCTGCTCGCGCACCTCGAACCGGATTCGCGCGAACCCCTTCTCGACGATCTCGAGGCGCGATTCGAACAGGCCGTTGACGGGGGCGTGGCGATAAAGCGATTCGAGGGCCCGGTAATGGGCCGCGGCGCCCGCGTCCGCCTCAGGCGGCATCGCGGCTTTCGACTCCGGAAAGCAAAGCGAACAAAGCGTCGCGCGAGCGGGCGCCGCGCAGCTTCGCCACCGTTCCCCGGTCGCGAAGCACCCGGCTGACCGAGGCCAAAGCCTTGAGATGATCGGCGCCGGCGTCGGGCGGCGAGAGGATCAGGAAGACGAGATCGACCGGCAGGTTGTCCACCGACTGGAAATCGATCGGCGCCGTGAGACGGACGAAATAGCCGAACACGCTCTTCAGGCCCTCGATCCGGCCGTGCGGGATGGCGACTCCTCCGCCGAAGCCGGTGGAACCCACTTTCTCCCGATCGGCCAAGGCGGCGACGATGGTCTTGGAATCGAGCCCGGTGCGCCGCGCCGCGGCGGCGGCGAGCAGCTGGAACAGGCCCTTCTTGTTCGGGACATTCATCCCGCCGTCGACGCAGTCGACCGTGAGGATGTCGGTTATGTCGTTCATCTGTTCACCGAAGCGGCCGCCCCGCCCGCTCTTTGAAAAAATTGGAGGAAAAGCGGGGATCGCCCGCCGGAATCATTCGCCTTGCGGCTCGGCCTCGCCCCGTCGGTAGGCGATCCCGTCGGTTTCCGCCAGTTCGGCGGCCTGCTGCGCGTGGTGGTCCTTGAGGCGGCGGCTATGGCGGCGAAGCTGCTTTTCGACCTTTTCGGCCGCCGCATCGAAGGCCGCCGGAGCCTCCGATGCCCGATCGGTCGCCTTCAGAACCACGCCCTGCGGGGCGTAAGCGACGATCTCGCAGGTGAAGCCGTGGTCATGGGGCCCCTTCCCGAAGGTGACCTGCGCCGAGACGAGTCGCGACGCATATTTTTCGGCCACGGCCGTGAGCCGGGTGCCCACCCGCTCCCGCAAGGCTTCGCCGGTGTCGAGCTGATGACCGGAGACGCGGATATCCATGGCTTTCTCCAGCTAGGTGCCGCGGGGATTAGGCGCCGCCGCGGCTCAACGTCAACCGCGCCCGTCCAGCCGGTGCCATATGGGGTCGGTGAGCGTCGCGAGGAAGGAGGCATGCGCCTGAAGCTCTTCCTCGGTCGGCGCATGGGCCCGAGGCGGCCGCACTTCGATGACGAGGGTATCGGAGCCGGCGGCGAAAGCCTCCGCGGCCTCCTCTATCCGTTCGGCGGCGATGTCGGTGAGGGTAAGGCCGATCTGGCGGCCGCCGGTCAGCTCGACATAGCATTGGGCGAGGAGCTGGGCGTCGATCAGCGCTCCATGCTTCACCCGAAGGCTTCGATCGACTCCGAACCGGGTGCAGAGCGCGTCCAGGCTGTGCTTGGCCCCCGGATGCTTCGAGCGGGCGATCTGCAGGGTGTCGACCATCCGCGACAGGCAGATGAGCGAATGCCCGCAATTGTTCAGCTCATGGTTGAGGAAGCCGAAATCGAAGCTGGCATTATGCGCGACCAGCGGACAATCGCCGAGGAATTCGAGCAGATCCCGAGCCAGATCGCGGAAGCGCGGCTTGTCGGCGAGGAAGGAGTCGCTGAGGCCGTGCACCGCCTCGGCGCCGGCCGGCATCGGTCGCTCCGGATTGAAATAGGCATGGAAGGTGCGGCCGGTCTCGACCCGGTTCACGAGCTCGACGCAGCCGATCTCGACGACCCGGTCGCCGGTCAGCGGGCTGAGGCCCGTGGTTTCGGTGTCGAAGACGATTTCCCGCATGGCTTCGACTATGAATCGCCGGGCGGAGCGAGGCAAGCGAGGATGCGCCGAACCGCTCGTCGCGTCTCCTCCAGCGAGCCGCCGGTGGGGATGACGAAATCGGCCCGGGCCCGCTTCTCCGCGTCCGGAAGCTGGCGGGCGAGGATCCGCTCGAACTTCTCCTCAGTCATTCCCGGGCGCGCCAAGACGCGTTTGCGCTGCACTTGGGCCGGCGCGGAGACAACGGCGATCTTGTCGACCTGCTCCGAGCCGCCGGCTTCGAAGAGGAGCGGGATATCGAGGACGACCAGCGCCGCTTCGACGTGGCCGGCGAGGAATGCCTCCCGCTCCCGCGCCACCGCCGGATGGACCAGCGTCTCGAGCCGCCGAAGCGCTTCGGGCTCGCCGAGGACCCGCTCCGCCAGGGCGCCGCGATTCACGCCTTCGGGTCCGGTGGTGCCGGGGAAGTGCGCCTCGATCTCCTCGACGAGGGCTCCCTCCGGGCCCTGCAGCCGGTGAACGGCCGCATCGGCGTCAAACACGGGCACGCCCTCGTCGGCGAACATCCTGGCGACGGTGGATTTGCCCATTCCGATCGATCCGGTGAGGCCGAGCGTGATCATTGTGTGATCAGCTCCCGCAATTCCCGCGAGTCCGGGTCCGGCGGCGGTTCCCCGAAGAAATAGGTGAAGGCCATGGAAGCCTGCCAGATCAGCATGGTCAGGCCATCCACCGTACGGAGCCCCCGCCGGAGCGCCTCGGCGAGAAGCGGGGTCTCGAGCGGGTGGTAGACCAGGTCGAACACGGTCGCTCCGGGCCGGAGCTCCGAAAGGTCGATGCCGAGCGGCGGCTGGCCCGCCATGCCGATCGGCGTCGCGTTGATCAGCAGGTCTGCCGCCGGAGCGCCGCCGATTGGCCCGGCTTCGCCGTCGAGGCCGAACCTGTCCAGGAGATCGCGGGCCTTGTCTTCGGTGCGGTTGAGGATGGTGACGTGCGAAACGCCTGCCTGCCGCAATTCCTCCAGAACCGCCCGGGCAGCGCCCCCGGCCCCGAGCAGGACTGCCTTCCTGCCCGCCAGGCAATTGTCGTCGAGAGCGAAGTGGACGCCCTGGACGTCGGTATTGGTGCCTATCAGCACCCCGACCGAATGGTTGATGACGGTGTTCACCGCACCGATTCGGCGCGTGACCGGATCGATCGTGTCGAGATGCTCGCCGATCGCCATCTTGCACGGCATGGTGACGTTGCAGCCCCGCCAGTCCGGGTCGGCGCGGCGCTCGGCGAGATAATCGGCAAGCTCCTCCGGCCTGACCCGAACCGCCTTATAGTCTCCGACGAGATTCATCTGCCGGAGCCAGAATTTGTGGATGATGGGAGACCTGGAATGGACGATCGGGTCGCCGATCACCTCGGCGTAGGGAATGCCCATCAGCGCGCCCCGCCGACCTGAAACACCTCTCCCGTCCTTACGGGAGAGGAGGGACCCAAGCGAAGCTTGGGAGGTGAGGGTCTGTAGCAATGAATCGGCAAGACCCTCACCTCCCACCGCTTCGCGGTGGGCCCCTCCTCTCCCGCGAAAGCGGGAGAGGAGAAGAGAAGGTCGTCGCAGTCACGACTTCAAAAGCCCGCGCTCGCGCAGATAGCCGAGCAAAGGGAGGAGCGGCATTCC
>JASLBD010000365.1 GCA_030146745.1 Allosphingosinicella sp.
ATTGCCCCGACCCGGGCGGGGGCGCGCTTCGGGGTTTTCTGTTTGTGTTGGTGCGGGACGCGACACTTGCTCCCCCCCGAAAGGGGGTGGGGCACCAGCCGTTGGGTGGTGGAGGGGGCCCACCTGTCCTCCAGGCGCCGATCAAGACGGTGAAGCTCGCTCGCAAGCTGCGGAAGGAAATGAGCCCGCCCGAGCGTCTTCTCTGGTGGGCGCTGAAGCAACGGCCCGGTGGCTACAGATTCCGGAAGCAATGCCCGCAGGGCCCGTACTCGCTCGACTTCGCATGTTTATCGGCGCGCCTGGCGATCGAGGTTGACGGCGAAGCGCACGACAGATGCGACCGCCCCGCGCGGGATGCAGCGCGGGATCAACATCTGCGAGATTTGGGTTTCCTGAGTGTGCGCATCCCCGCTGACGAAGTATTCAACAACCTCGAGGGCGTGGTTCTCGGAGTGTTGGACGCGTGTCAGAAGCGGGGCCCCCTCCACCGTCCTTCGGACGGTCCCACTCCCCGTTCCGGGGAGGAACAGCCGTGATCCAATCCCTCCTCATCGCCAACCGGGGCGAGATCGCCTGCCGGATTATCCGCACGGCCCGCCGCTTGGGGGTTAGAACCGTCGCCGTCTATTCCGACGCCGACCGCGGCGCGCTTCACGTCCGCGAGGCGGACGAGGCGGTCCATATCGGGGCTTCGCCTGCTCGCGAGAGCTATCTCGTCGCGGAGAAGATCATCGCCGTGGCTCAGGCGACCGGCGCGGAAGCGATCCATCCGGGCTACGGCTTCCTGTCCGAGAATGCCGAGTTCGCGGAAGCGGTCGAGGCGGCGGGGCTGGTCTGGGTCGGACCCAAGGCGTCCTCGATCCGTGCGATGGGGCTGAAGGATGCGGCCAAGAAGCTGATGGTCGCGGCTGGCGTGCCCGTCACGCCCGGCTATCACGGCGAGGACCAGGCGCCGGAGCGGCTTCAGGCCGAGGCGGATTCGATCGGCTATCCGGTGCTGATCAAGGCGGTGGCCGGCGGCGGCGGCAAGGGGATGCGGCGGGTCAATGCATCGGCCGAGTTCCAGGAGATGCTTGCGTCCTGCAAGCGCGAGGCGGCGGCTTCGTTCGGCGACGATCGGGTGCTGATCGAGAAATATGTCGAGCGGCCGCGGCATATCGAGGTGCAGGTGTTCGGCGACGGACGCGGCAACGTCGTCCACCTGTTCGAGCGCGACTGCTCGCTCCAGCGGCGGCACCAGAAGGTGATCGAGGAGGCGCCGGCGCCTGGCATGGACGAGGAGACCCGGGCCGCGGTGTGCAGCGCTGCGGTCAAGGCGGCCAGGGCGGTGGATTATCGCGGCGCGGGGACGGTCGAGTTCATCGCCGACGCTTCGGAGGGGCTGAGGGGCGACCGGATCTGGTTCATGGAGATGAACACCCGCCTCCAGGTCGAGCATCCGGTGACGGAGGAGATCACGGGCCAGGACCTGGTCGAGTGGCAATTGCGGGTGGCGAGCGGCGAGCCGCTGCCGCTCCGCCAGGACGAGCTTTCGATCCGCGGATGGGCGATGGAGGCTCGGCTCTACGCCGAGGATCCGGCGCACGAATTCCTGCCCTCGACCGGACGGCTCGACCATTTCCAGCTCGGCCGCGCCATCCGGGTCGACACCGGCGTCGAGGAGGGCGATCGGATCAGCCCTTATTACGATCCGATGATCGCCAAGCTGATCGCCCGCGGCTCCACCCGGGACGAGGCGATCGACCGGCTCGTCGACTCGCTCGAGCAGGTCGAGATCTGGCCGGTCAGGACCAATGCCGGCTTCCTGGCCCTGGCGGCGGGCGATCCGGACTTCCGCTCGGGCGAGGTCGATACCGGCTTCATCCCGTCGCGGATCGACCGCCTCGTACCGGATGGCGCGCCGCCGGAGGGCGTCTGGAACCTGGCGGCGACCGCCTTGCTGGCGTCGAGCTTCGGCAATGGCGGGGAGGGCGACCCCTGGGATTCGCTGCGCGGCTTCAGGGCCAATGCGGGCCCGGATCTGCGGGTGGCGCTCAGCCATGGCGGAGGCACCCGCCTCGTCGAGGCCGGCGGCGACCCGCCGCTCGAAGGCATCGCCACCGCCTCGGGGGAGACCGTCCTCGTCTTCTCTGCCGGCCAGGCTTTCGCCTTCACCCTCCCCGGAGCGGGCGGCGGAGCGGCCGGCGGCGCGGCTTCGGACGGAGCGCTTCTGTCGCCGATGCCCGGGCGGGTGATCTCGGTCGAGGTGCGCCAAGGGGACCGAGTCGCTAAGGGTCCGAAGCTTCTGACCCTGGAGGCGATGAAGATGGAGCACAGCCTGGTCGCGCCGTTCGAAGGGGTCGTGGCGGAACTGGAGGCGGTCGAAGGCGGCCAGGTGAGCGAGGGGATGTTGCTGGTGCGGGTGGAGAAGGGGGAAGGTTCATGAGCAGGAACGCAACCGTTCGCCCTGAGCCTGTCGAAGGGCTTTCCTTCCTTCCTGTGCAAAGGCACAAGTGGGGCTTCGACAAGTTCAGCCCGCACGGTTTTCGTGCCCCGGCGGGTGGTCTCTGATGCCCGGCCGCTTCTACGAGCAGTGGACGATCGGCGACCGCATCGCCCACCAGCCGCATCGCACCGTCACCGAGACGGACAATCTGCTGATCTCGGCGCTGACCCACAATCCGCAGCCGCTCCACCTCGATTCTGAATAT